>CAZQQL010000034.1:0-29386 GCA_964595455.1 uncultured Dehalococcoidaceae bacterium | reverse complement strand
GGCGGCAGGGGAGGGATGGCGAACGTCCATTTCACGTCATCAGTGAACCAGGCGCCGCACATCGCCCAGAGAGGGGAGACGGGGGAAGAGAGGCGTATCGGGCTGGAGATGAGGCTGATTGCCGATGTTGGAATCATCGGCTATCCAAATGCGGGGAAATCGACGCTTCTTTCGGCAGCATCCGCGGCAAAACCGAAAGTGGCGGACTATCCCTTTACCACGCTGGAGCCGGTGCTCGGAGTGGTGGAAATAGGGCAGGAAACGCTGGTCCTGGCGGAGATACCGGGGCTTATCGAGGGCGCCCATGAGGGTAAGGGACTCGGGCATGAATTCCTGCGGCACGCCATGCGTACGAGGATATTCATTCACCTCATCGGCGGCGATTCTTCGACACCGATCGACGATATGCTGAAAGTGAACGAGGAGCTGTTGCAGTACGATCCCACGATGGGGGCGCGGCCGCAGATCATAGCGGTCAACAAAACCGATATACCGGAAGTACACGAACGGCTCAAGGATGTGAAAAAAGAACTGACCGCGGCCGGCGTAAGAGCGCACTATATATCGGCGTCAACCGGGGAAGGTGTCAACAAGCTCATGGAAGACACCCTGGAACTGCTAAAGACGGTGAAGGAGCCGGAACAGCCGGTATCAGATGCCGAGATAAAAGTGTTCAGACCGAAGCCGAGAGAAGACCGGTATGATATACACCGGGAAATAGGCGACGAGGGTACCATATACGTGGTGGATGCGCCGGAACTGGACAGGCTCTACGCGGCCGCTGGAACAAGCCCGGGTGAGCTCAAGGGACAGGTCGTATTCCAGTTACAGAGGATGGGAGCCTGGAAAGAACTGGAAAAGATGGGCATCCGAAAAGGGGACGTCCTAAAGAGCGCCGGCATAACCTGGATATGGTGAAGGCGTGAAGACAGGCGTGCTCGGGGGAACGTTCGATCCCGTTCACAACGGCCACATCATGATGGCGGAAAGAGCGCGGGACCAACTGGGCCTCGACCGGGTATTACTGATGCCGGCCGGGCGGCCGATGTCAAAGCCGGGCAGTAATATAACAGATGCCAAACACCGGCTGGCGATGCTGGAACTGGCCATCGAAGGCAAGCCGAAGCTGGAGATATCGAGGCTGGAAACAGACCGGCCGGGGCCAACCTATACCGCCGAAACGCTTGAGGACTTGCGCAACTGCGCGAATGAGAACGACCAATTATACTTCATACTCGGCATGGACAGCCTCGAACAGCTCAAGGACTGGAAGCGGCCGGGAGATATCATTTCGATGGCCGCACTAGCCGTAGTTACACGTCCAGGATACCCTCGACCGGACATGGCAAAGCTGGAGAGACGGCTTACAGGCATTTCCAGGAAGACCGTCTTCATAGAGGGGATGAAAGAAGACATCAGCGCTACCGTGATACGGGACAAGACGGCCAGAGGAGAGTCGCTGGAAGGACTGGTCCCGTCAAGTGTGGAACATTACATAAAGAGGCATAATTTATACGCAGGAGTGCGCGCATGAAGGCAATCGGCATCGTTGGGTCACCGCGGGAAAACGGGAATACGAGGTTGCTCGTCGACCATTGTCTCAAGGCGATAGCGGAAGAAGGTATCGAGACGGAAACCATATCGCTGGCGGGCAAAGCCATTAGCGGCTGCCGGCACTGCGAATACTGCTACGAGCACCCGGGAGAATGCTCCATCAAGGACGACATGCAGGGGGTCTACGAGAAGATGAAGGCGGCGGATGCCATACTCGTGGGATCGCCGGTATATTTCGGATCGGCCACGGCACTGGTAAAAGGGCTCCTCGAGAGGGTAGGGTACTGCGGGCGCGGGAGCCTGGCCGGAAAAGTAGGCGGGCCGCTGGTGGTAGCCCGTCGAGCGGGCAAGAACTTCACCTTTGCGGAACTGATGATATGGTTCCACATCAACCAGATGATTAACCCAGGGTCGACGTACTGGAACGTGGGCATCGGACGGCAGAAAGGCGAAGTGGAGGAAGATGAGGAAGGGATGAGGACGGCGTGGAATTTCGGGAAGAACGTCGCGAGGGTCGTAAAAAAGCTCGGATTATAAGGGCATAAGTACCGACGACAAAATCTTCGCCAGCGAAGTAGAGTGGTATGGACGACATCTACATCGAAAAAAGGGCGAGAAGGCCATAAAATCGCACTACAGCGCGTCCAGCCTCGGAGTGGAGAAGGGCGGAGGTCGAAAAAACAGGACGAGGGCGACAACATGGCGGGCAGCGAATATCGAAAGATACTGGAGCCGCTCATCGGCATAGAATACGGGCCGGACATCTATGTCATCGAGAGAGGGATGGTGGAGCGGTTCATCGAAGCGACCGGCGATGATCCCCAACGGTGGAAAGACGAAACGCCGCCAACCTTTCCCATAGCGCTTGCACCGAAGAAACTCCTCCACAAACTGTTCAACGCGCCCATTCCACTACGTCGTTTTCTCAACGGCGGCAACGAGTATCGGTACCATGTTCCGATAAAAATCGGGGATACCATAACCGTGACTGCCAGGCTGACAGACGTAGAAGAAAAGCAGGGAAGAAGAGGACCGGTTATCGTCATGAAGACGGAACAGGACTACGTGAACCAGCGGGAAGAAACGGCTGTTCAAGGGAAACATACTTACCTGCGATATTGAGATGAGATACGAAGAAGTCAAAATCGGGGATGAGCTGCTGGTGAATGTCCGGAGGCCAACGACGATAGAACTGGTGAAATACGCCGCAGCGACCGGAGATTACTACCAGGTACATTACGACAAGGACTTCGCGGTGGAGAAGGGGCTGCCGGGGGTAATCGTGCAGGGAGGACTGGTCCTGTCTTACCTGGGACAGATGGTGATGGATTGGGTGGGCGATAGGGGAAAATTAGAAAAAATAAAAGGCAGCTACAGGGGTGTCATGAACGTCAACGAAGAGATATTCTGCCACGGGGAAGTGGCCGAAAAAAGGGAAGGAAGAATAGCTCTGAATTTGTGGGCTGAGGATGCGATGGGAGACAGGAAGGTCACTGGAAAAGCCGTGTTAAAGGTTAGTATTTGAACGTAATAGCTGCGTAACAGAGCAAAAGAGCAAAACCGCAAATACGTAAACGAGCAAATACGGAAATGCGCATATGAGTATGGATTAAACCGGAATATTGAAGAAAGAGAAGTCCTTCAGGGAATAAGCAGTTGTGCTCAACGGGGGTATTGCGGACCCGCCGGAGGTAGATGCGGAGGGGAACGCCGGTTTCTACGCAAAAGAGATAATGGAAGCCAACCCGAGAGGAGACTTCTACGGAAATAACGATGAGGGCTTCCGCGACGTCATCCCCCAGGGGAACAATTTTTCCAGAAGCAGAGGAACTAAATCGATCTTCTTCAGATGTTAGGGAAGAAGCCGAAGATATACGGCTACGTCAGCGGAGAAGAGAAGGGTACGCTCAAAAAAACGGCCCGAAATGACGCATATGCGGTAAAGAGGAATTGCGCAATAACGTAGAAATAGAAGCTAAAGCGTCTGGGTATCCGGCAAGAAACACGCACCTACGCATTATCGCAGTTGCGTAAAAACGCATAAACGGTGCTTCACACACAAAACCAGCACATTCTACGGATACAAATCGGACCATCCGGAAGAATTCCAACCATTCTCAGAAGTCCCAAGAGCGATAATGAGAGAGGGCATACAGGAAGAAAAACCGTCAAGGGACGCCGTAATACGAGCCTCATCCGCAGAACAGCACCTGCGGAAACCCGCGCCTGCTCAAATGCGTAATTGAGGGAATACTCCGAGATTCGAGGCCGGTAACACGAAGGTGCGATGGGCGAGGCGTAGGTCCTGAATGTAAAGATCGTAACTGAGGTCGATTAAAGCGGATACGGGTTTCAAGGGACAAAAGAAAACAAGATTATCCACAGGGGGATTTAAGCGTAGGCAAGAGTGCCTGGCGTGATGGGCGGTAGGGAGAAAAGTGAATGCGACACCGAAGATTTGGTGGGGCTCCGGAACGAGGTCTTAACAGGCTCGAGTAAGGGCTGTTCTCAAGGTGATATAATGCGGACTTGAGGAAAACCGCAAAAGAGTAAGTGCGCAGTATATGGCCTCCGAATATGAACCGGTATTCATCGATAACGGTACGATTTATGACAGGAAGGGGAACCATTCAGTGTTTTGACAGCTTGGCAAAGCCGGGATATGATGTGTATCTGTAATAAGCGGAGATCAGGACGCAGTTCCTCAGGCGAGCAAGTGCGCAGTTGATGAAATGAGCAGGTACGAAATTCTCGAACACACGGCGGACACCGGGGTCGAAGACATCGGGCAGACCCTGGCGGATGCCTATGCCGCGGCGGCGGAGGGCATGTTCTCCATCATCACAGACCTGGAAACGGTACAAGAGACCGTGACGAAACGGGTCAACGTCAGTGCGGACGACTACGAGGGCCTGCTGTTCGAGTGGCTCAACGAACTGCTGTATTATTTCGATGTCGAACTATTATTGTTCAAGCGGTTCGACATCCTCGAGTTCTCCGAAACAAGCCTGACGGCGGACTGTTATGGAGAAAAGTACGAACCGGCCCGGCACGAGATAAAGACCGGTATCAAGTCCGCTACCTACCACATGATGGAAATCGACCCGGAACATAACCGCGTCAAGGTCATATTCGACGTATAGGAGACGATGCCATGCCCCGCTGGGAAGGGACCCTGGAAAAAGTAGACAATTACCGCTGGCGGATCCCGAAAGATTTCAGGACCGGCATGCGGGTACCGGGTCTCATTTACGCAAGTGAGGAAATGCTCAACCAGATACTGGACGACCGGGCGCCGGAGCAGGTCGTCAACGTGGCGATGCTGCCCGGCATCACCGGCTACTCGTTCGCCATGCCGGACATCCACTGGGGGTACGGTTTCCCCATCGGGGGCGTGGCGGCGCTGCGGGTCAATGACGGGGTCGTATCGCCGGGCGGGGTAGGGTTCGACATCAACTGCGGGGTCCGGGTGCTGTGGACCAGCCTTACAAAGACGGACATACTATCGAACGTCGATACACTGGCGGACGCCCTGTTCAACTCCATACCTTCCGGCGTAGGCTCGAAAGGCGCCGTCAAGGTCACGGCCAAAGAGCTGGAAGACATCCTGGTCAAGGGATCGCGCTGGGCGGTAGAGCGCGGTTACGGCCGGCCGGAAGACCTGGACACCACGGAAGAAAACGGCGAGATGAAAGGCACGGACCCGGACCGGGTCGGGCCACGCGCCCGGGAACGCGGGCTGCCGCAGGTAGGAACGCTCGGTTCCGGGAACCACTTCCTGGAAGTGGCGTACGTCGATGAGATTTACGAAAAAGACACAGCGGCGGCGTTCGGCATACGGGAGAAAGGCCAGGTCATGGTCTACATCCACTGCGGGTCCCGCGGACTCGGGCACCAGGTGGCTGATGATTACATCAAGGACATGGTGAAGGCCATGCAGAAGTACGGCATCAACCTGCCGGACCGCCAGCTTGCCTGCGCGCCGGTCAATTCGCCGGAAGGACGTCACTACCTGGCCGCCATGCGCTGCGCCGCCAATTACGCCTGGGCCAACCGCCAGTGCATCACCCACGCCGTCCGGGAGGCGTTCTGCCGGGCGATGGGGGTCGGTGAGAGAGAAGCCGGTCTCGGGCTGGTGTATGACGTCGCCCACAACATCGCCAAGATCGAGGAGCATACCTGGAACGGCGAGAAGGAGACGTTCTGCGTCCACCGCAAGGGGGCGACGCGGGCGTTCCCGGCCGGCCATCCGGAGGTGCCGCAAAAGTATGCCCGGGCCGGGCAGCCGATCCTCATCCCCGGTGACATGGGGACGATGTCCTACATCCTGACCGGGACTGAAACAGCCATGCGGGAGACGTTCGGATCGACGTGCCACGGGGCGGGAAGGCGGCAGAGCCGGGCGGCCGCGATGAAGGCAGCGACCGGGCGGGAAGTGCTCGAAGATATGAAGCGGCGGGGCGTGACGGTACGGGCGGGCAGCCTGCGCGGCCTGGCGGAAGAAGCTCCGGGGGCATACAAGGACGTGGAGACGGTGGTGGAGGTAGCTCATGTGGCTGGAATATCGCGGAAGGTGGCGCGCACCCGGCCGCTGGTGGTGGTAAAGGGGTAGGGGAGTACGACTGAATCGTATTATATCGATTGACGTTATAACAGGCTGGTGTAACGAGCCTAATATAACGATTATCGATATACCGCGATTATTACCGTGTATTTGACATAAAGACATTCCCGGGAGCTTACGGCAGGTAGAGAAGGCTATACCGTGGCGGGTTTGTAAAGTACCACCCCACCGGGGGCTGATCCGACTATATCGCCAGCCGATAGTACAGGCGCGGCACCACGCCTGATATTACGAACGGCGATATAATAATCAACGAGGGACAAAACCCACCCAACCTCCCCCGTATCAAGTACGGGGCAAGCTCTTAAAAGGGAGGCGGAAGATCCTATTGAGCCGGAATAAAGGCGACCACCGCGAGTCGCGGGAAAGATGTCAGCGCTACCCCTGAGGCGGCGTTTCCTGGTGTAGAAAGCAACCCGGCGCGATATAACGTCCGCCGATATATATCAGGCTCAAAAACGAGCTTTTTCACCCATATAACGTGCGGCGATATAGCCCTAGTGGGGCATGGTTGTCCGGGTACAGGAAAAACGGTAGGATGAAAGCGAGAGGCATATGCAATGGAACCCAGATTTCAACCGGGAGACAGGGTCGGGATAATAACCCTCTACGATGGCCTGGGGCGGAAGGACCCGCGGGTAGAGGAATGGACCGGACAGGCGGGAGAAGTGGTAGGCTGGTACTATTCCTCGTTCAGCGAGGTCTGGGAAAAGACGTTGAAGCCCGTGGACACGTACTGCTACGATGTCCGGCTGGACGGCAGCGGCGAGATCGTGCGGGGAATCCCCGAAGCCGGTCTCGAAGCCGCGCCGTTTTCCGTAAAAGAGTAACCGCGCAGGTGCGCCCCGTCAGTCCCGGATGATCTTGCTTTCTTCCTTCACGTACTTCGAGGCCAGTGTACAGTGGACGAACAATATCGGCTTGTCCACGCGTTTAAATTCCAACGGGCAATGGACCATGCCGGCGGGTATGTAGACGGTGGTCGGCACAGTGATCTTGTAGAGTTCCCGTTCTTCCCCCAGTCCCATCTCGATGTCCGCGCCCAGTTCGCCCATGTTATCGGGGTCGAAGGACATGAAGTAGAGGTACATGTCGAAGTCGTGGAAGTGCGGGTAGTCCTCCATGAGGGTGGGTTCCGTGATGCGCAGGAACATGATGGTGAAGTTGGAGTTGTATTCCCGGTCGCCTGTATAGACGAATTCCGGGCCGTACCCTCCGGTAGCGACGGGCTTCTGGGTCACGTAGCGCTGGTACTTTTTCTCCGGCATAGTTCCCCCTTAAAGCACGACTACATCATACTACCATGTCCTCGTGACATATATACAACGCTTTGGCCGGCCTTCCATGGTCTGTGATAGGATGGTCGCATGAACAGCATTATCGACACCCACGCGCACCTGGATGAATACGAGGACATCGACGCGGTGGTCCGGCAGGCGAAAGAAGCCGGGCTGGCGGTGGTGATCGGGGTAGGGCTGGACATACCTTCGAATGAGAAGGTCCTCTACATCGCCGAGCGGTACCCGGACTTTGTTTACCCGGCTGTCGGGTGGTATCCGTCCAACGTTTCGGCGCTGGAAGCTGACGAAAACCTGGCGTGGCTGGACGCGCACCTGGACAAGGCGGTGGCGATAGGGGAGATAGGACTCGACTACCTGGGCAGGATACGGGAGAAGGTCCCGAAGGAGCTGCAGAAGAGCGTCCTGGCGGACCTGCTGGCGCTGGCGGTCAAGCACGGCAAACCGGCCCTGCTCCACACGCGGTATGCCTGGAAGGACGCACTATTCATCGCTGAGAGGGCCGGACTGGAGAAAGCGGTGTTCCACTCCTTTACCGGGCCTTCAAGCGTCCTGGCGGGCATCCTGGCGCGAGGATACCATGTTTCGGTGACGCCGGCGGTGGAGTACAACCCGGAAATGCAGCGGGTGGTAAAAGAGACGCCGCTGGAGAACCTGCTGCTGGAAACGGACTGTCCCATCGTGTTCAAGGCGGAGAGAACGGGAAATGAACCGCCCGCGACGCCGGCGGACCTGCGGAGAACGCTGGCGGGAGCTGCGCGGCTGAAGGGGATCAGCGAGGACGAACTGGCGGCGGTGACGACGGGGAATGCAAGAGGGCTGTTTGGGATTGAGAATTAACCGCAGTTGCGCAACTGCGGTAATGCTCACCTCTCTCTCGGCGGAGCGTACATCTCGTAGTAGCCCACGAGCTTCCTGGCCTTGTCACGGACGCTCCGAATGTAGGCGCGATGGGTGGGTTTATCGACGTAGAGGATCTCATCCTCGCCGGCTCTCAAGCGTTCTATGTATTGAATGATTACCTGGCGGGACTTATCATTGTGGCAGTGGAACAGGCTTTTACCGAGGATGTCTCCCCACTTCGCGTAATTGCGCTTTCCGGCTTCGTTCAGGTAGCGGATGGTATGCTCCAAGTCCACCAGGACGACCGAGTAGGGGATATTGTCCAGCAGTAAAGTCGGAATTTCATGAGGTTCCATAGGTTCCTCATCTTACTGCTTTTCAGGAGAAGATGTCCAGCTATAGCAGTCCCGCCGCCAGCCCCAGCCCGACCAGCACCAGCAGCACACCGATGACGTAGCGCAGGACATCGATGGTCACTTTTTTCAGCAGCCGGGAACCGATGAGCGAGCCGGCCATGGCGGCGCCGGCGGCCGCCCCGACCAGTCCCCAGGAACCGCCTTCGATGGCCGTGAAGTTGCCGGCGTAGAAGCTCGTGCCGTAGACGATGAGCCTCACCAGGTCCACGCCCACAGCGATGACGCTGTTCGTGCCGATGAAGGCATCGGACCCGATCCCGGTCTTGACGAGGAACATGGACCGCAGCGCGCCCTGGTTACCGGAAAGACCGCCGAAGAACCCGGACAAAATGCCGCCGACGGGGAGATATTTCGGTTGAAATGAGAGCTTACGAAGGCGCGGGATGAGATCGAAGACGGCGAAGCCGAGAATGATGATTCCGATGGCTAGCTTGATCGGGGTAATTTCAAAAGACCGGGACCCGAGGGTGTAATCAAAGAGAACGGGCAGGCCGGAAAGCCTGCCGAGCAGCCAGGCGCCGGGTATGGCGGCGAGGACCGCCGGCAGACCGAATTTCAGGACAATGCCCCAGTCGGCGTATTTACTGACCAGCGCGAGACGAAAGACATTGTTGACCAGGTGGACGACGGCCGTCGCGGCAATAGCAACCTGGACCGGGAAGAACACGATAAAGGCGGGGAGGAGGAGCGTACCCAGGCCGAACCCGGAGAAGAAAGCCAGGAACGCGGCGGCGAGGGCGGTGATGGAAACGATGAACCAGGACAAGCCTCTCTCCCTCCTCATTCTTACAGAGACCGGAGCGTCGGTGTTTGTCCAGTGTAACACCGGCGTCCCGGTTGTCAAGCGAGGGACGTGTTGAGCTATTCCTCATCAGCGTAGTTGCGCAATTGCGGTAGCCTGGTTTTCTTCATGCGGGCTGCATTCCTAAAGTCAGATGCTATTTCACCGCGACCGGTTCCCGTTGCATCGGGCTTTTTTCCAGCAGGCCCAATTTCTGGTGCTTCCGGTATTCCCTGAGGATGAAGGCCCCCGAGAACAGTATCCCCACGATATCCGAGGCCGGCATACAGAGCCATATGCCCAATTCCCCGAAGAGATACGAAAACAGGTACAGGAACGGCAGGAAGACGATGAACTGCCGGAGCAGCGACAGTACCAGGGCCGTGTTGCCCCGCGAGAGGGCCTGGAACGTGGTCACGACGAGAATCGACGGACCGATGAAGACCATGCTGGAAAGCATTATCCTCATGGCGGGAACCGAGACCGTGACGAGCGCTTCTTCTTCGGCGAAGATACCGATTATCTGCGGAGCGAACACTTCCATACCGATGGTCAGAATAACCAGCAGTCCGGTGACGCCGATGGTGGCTTTTACGAAAGCGCTCCACAGGCGTTTGTAGTTACCTTCCCCGAAGCAGTAGCCGACGATCGGCAGCAGCCCCTGGGAAATCCCCATGACCGGCATAAAGGCGAAGTCAGATACCCTCATTACTATGCCGACCGCCGCCACCGTCAGGGAACCGTAAGAAGCTGCAACCACATTAAAAAGCGCGAACGCGAGGCTTTCCGTAAGCTGCAGGACGGCTGAAGGCGCCCCGACATGGTAGATTTCCCCGATGAGCCGCAGTTTCGGCATGAGGTGCTTGATCCTGATGCGATAGGACGTATTGCCCCAAAAAAGGAAGAACAGGCCCATCAAAGCCGCGAAGCCCTGGGCGATGACCGTGGCCCAGGCGGCGCCGGCGACCTTCATTTCCGGAAACGGCCCGATGCCCTGGATCATGAGCGGGTCCAGGATGATGTTGATAACGGTGGCCGAGATCATGATGACCATGGGTTTCACGGTATCTCCGGAACCGCGCAGCAGGCTGGCCACGAGGATAGCGAAGATCATCAGCGGGGCGCCCCATGACGTGATGGTGAAATACTGCCGGGCGAAATCCATGAAGTCCGCTTTGGCCCCGATCAGCCGGAGAACATCGTCCGCCAGGAAAAGGGCGATGAGTATGAACAGGAGTCCCCAGACCGCGCTCAGGAAGAATATCTGGCCGGCTACCCGGTTGGCCTCGTCCGTCTTTCTTTCGCCGAAGCGGCGGGACACCAGCGCCCCGATGCCCGTGCCGGTGCCTCCCCCGATAGCGTAGAACAATATCTGGTAAGGAAAGACGATTGTCAACGCGGCGATGGCTTCGTGGCCGATCCTGGCCACCCAGATGGTATCGACGATGTTGTAGAGCGTCGTGGATATCGTGGCGGCGATGCCCGGCAGGCTCAGGGCAACCAGCAGCCTGCCCAACGGCGCCGTTCCGAGGCGCTCGGTATGTCTTTTCATACGATTATTCTCAATCTCCACGCCCGCAGGCGCGGGCATACGCAATGGAAATATAACAGTGGTCCGGACCTGTTCCCTGCGGGAAACATCAACGGAAAGTCATCGGCACGGAAAAACAGTCTGAAAAGCAGCAGGGGAATGACTGCCGAGGACCCGTTAGTAGCGCTGGTGTCAGGAGGAACGAAGAATCAGTAGAGCCAGGCGGAACTCGAAAGCCCGTCCATATCGACCAGCAGGGCGTAGATGGTCCCTGGGAGCTTTATTAAGCCGATGGTTTTCATATCGCCCTTTCTCGAAATGGAACGGAGCAAAGTAATTATACTAGCAAACGGGAGTAAAAGCTAGTCCTTTAACGGGGAGAAACAAAAATTTGTCAGCGAGCTGGGCTGGCACAGAACCGCTGCTCAGCGTGTAACAGCAAACTCAAGCTCCGGCGGTTCGGGCTAAATGAGTACCTTTTCCTCGGTAAGCTGCTTTATCTCCTCCTTCGAAAGACCGAGCAACTCTCCGAAGACGTAGTCATTATGCTGTCCGAGCAGCGGCGGCGTCCGGTAGTTGCCGTCGGGACAATCGCTGAACTTGATTGGAAGGCCCGCCAGCACCTTGTGGCCGATTATGGCGTGGTCCGGGTCCTTGAAGAAGCCGCGGGAGAGGATATGTTCATCGTAGTGGAGCTGTTTGGTGCTGAAGGCCGGGCAGGCGGCAATGCCGGCTCCCTGGAGCATCGCGGTCAGTTCGTACATTTCGTGGCGGCCGGTCCAGGCTGACAGTCGTTCGTCCAACCTGGACTGGTTTTCCCAGCGGGAGAGTTCATCGCTGAACTCCGGCTGTTTCGTCCAGTCGGGATTATCCATGAGGCGGCACAGGGAAAGCCACTGTTCCTGATTTTCGACGGCCAGGGCGATCCAGGTCTCCTCACCGTCCGGTCCCTGGCAGGGGTAACAGCCATGAGGGGCCATGGCGGCGTCCCGGTTGCCGACAGGTTCGCCGGTGGCGCCGTTGATGATGGACCCCATGACCATTTCTCCCAGGAAGTTGGCGTGGCCTTCGATCATGGCGGCGTCGATGTACTGTCCTTCGCTGGTAATCATGCGGTTATACAGGGCGGTCATCATGGCCACGGAGCCGTGGATGGCCTGGGCGCCGTCCGTCCAGGGAGACACGCCGACGACGTTCGGTTCGCCGCCGGCAAATCCGTTGGAGTACGTTGCGCCGGTGAAGGCGTCCACAATTTCCGCGTAGGCCGGGCGTTCCTTGTGCGGCCCGCTGCGGCCGTAACCGGAGCCGGCGTAGTAAATGATGTCCGGCTTGAGCTTCTTCATCTCCTCGTAGCTGATGCCCCAGCGGTCCAGAACCGCGCCGCCGAAGTTCTCCGCAACGACATCGCAGATCTTGATCAGGTCCTTGACGAGTTCACGCGCGCGGGGAGTGGTCATGTTGAGAGCGATGCTCTTCTTGCCCCAGTTCAGGGAAGCGAAAGCGCTGCCGACGTTCGGGCCGGTCCCGGCCATGCCGGGGGGAGCGCCGACAGTGCGCATATAGTCGATGCGGACGCTCGTTTCCAGCTTGATGACCTCCGCGCCCATAACGGACAGCCATTCCGTGGCGTGCGGACCCGCCCACATCTGGCAGAAGTCCAGCACCCTGATACCTTCAAGCGGTAGATTAGACATAGTATTGAACCTCCCGGCGCTTACGTTAAATGATCCCGCCCTGCCGCATCCTGACCAGTTGTTCCCGCGTATAGTGCAGCATACCGCAGTAGACTTCCTCGTTGTGCTGGCCGAGCAGCGGTGCGGGCCGCACTATCCGGGCCGGCGTAACGGAGAGCTGGAAGGGCGCTCCGGGGTATTTCATTTTCCCGGCGACGGGATGCTCGATCTCCTTCCAGAAATTCCGGTAGGCGAGCTGCTCATCATCCGCGAGGTCCTTGACGGACCGTACCAGCGAGCAGGGCACGCCGTATTCCAGGGCGAGAGCGTTGATCTCTTCGGCGGTATGCTCCATCGTCCAGGCCGTGATGAGCATGTTCAGTTCCACGATATAGCCGTTACGCTGGAGGGGGTCCGCGAACATGGGTTCCGTGGACCATTCCGGGTTGCCCATCATCTTGACGACGAGGTGGTAGTGCGGGCCGATCCAGATGATGACATAGCCGTCCTTGCAGGGATAGAGGAAGCCGCCGAACTTCTTCCGGCCGAACTCGCGGGATGGCGTCTCTTCCATGACGCTGTAGTAAGCGAGCTGCTGGCGGGTGATCGAGGCCACGGCTTCCTGCCTGGAGAGGTCGATGTGACAGCCTTTTCCGGTCTTCCTCCGGCCGATGAGCGCGCCAAGCGTGGCAGCGGTCGCCGTCAGGCCGCACATGAAGTCCGAGGCATGGTTCGGCGGTTTGAGCGGGGGCTGGGAAGTGAGGTCTTTCACGCCTTCGTCCGGGTTGCCGAATGCCTCGGTACCGGAATGCGCGGCGATGAGGTCGTTGCCTTTATAATCGCGGAACGGGCCGGTCTGCCCGAACGGCGTGATGGAAGTCATGATGAGGCGGGGGTTCAGCTTTTTTACTTCCTCCCAGGTCAGACCCAGGCGCTGCATATCCAGGACGGCATGGTCTTCCACGAGGATGTCCGCCCATTCGATCAACTGCTTCAGGATTTTGTTCCCAGCGCCGCTTTCCACGTTAAGGGTAACGCTCTGCTTGTTGGTATTGAGGAAGAGGAACAGGCCGCTCTTTTCAGGGTGGGGAAGGTTTTCCGGGAAAGGTCCCCAGCTCCGTGCCCTGTCACCCAGACCGGGCTTTTCCACCTTGATGACGCGGGCGCCCTGGTTGGCGAGCAGTTTGCCGCAGTACGGCCCGCTGACGAAATCGCTGAACTCAAGCACGTTGACATCGGAAAAAGCTTGACGCTCCATGCCCCCTCCTTTTGAAGACGCCGTCGGCGGGACATCCGAGCAGGCGGGATATCAGTCGCCGGGCGGTAATGATGAGATCGCGGGAAACCGGCGCGCAGGCCGGTCAACCGTTTTAGTCCGCCTATAGTATAACGAAAACGACCGCGGGCAATCAAAGGGCGCAGTGAGGGTAGAGCAAAAATCAAAAACCGGTGCGGGGCAGGGACCGGTGGGATGGGGCGGCGTCACTCGATTAACATAATCACCGAATACTGGATCCCGTGTCAGCACGGGTTGTAGTCCGGCGCACCGCCGGGACTGAAGGAATGCGGCGGAGTGCTTCTGTAGTCACATCTTACGGCGGCTAAAGAGGAAGTAAGGGTTTTACCGCCCTATGGCCGGGCAGAGACGCAACAAAAAAAGCGAAGACAATAGTTCTATATGGAACAATATATCATGTAAAGTTGGGTATTTACCGCCTCGGCTGGATGGCTTAAGCATTCAGTACTGTTGACAGTAGGACCTGGCACCGTGTAAAATTAATTCGGTATAGAACATTACCAGGACTTTATCCGCACCGGGACCGGCATGATCACCAGCGAAACCAGCAAGAGGACCGACAAGACCCCGTTAGGCAACCTGCTTTCCGTTCTTACCTCCTTCGAGGTACTGGCGCGGTACCTCGAGGTGGAATTCCGGAAGCACGATGCCACCTTCATCCGTTTTCATGTCATGAGCACCCTGTTCAAGAACGGGGGAGAGATGACCCCTTCGGAGATCGCGGAGAGCGTCTTCCGGGAGAAAAATTCCATTACCGCCGTCATCAAGAACCTGGAGGCGGAGGGTGTGGTGCGGCGGGTGCCGTCCACGGACGACCGGCGCTCGGTCAAGGTGGTCATCACGGAGAAGGGCTGGCAGACGGCCAACCGTCTCAGCCCGATCGCGCAGGAAATTTCCCGTGAGGCGCTGGCTTCCATCGACAAAGACAGGATGGAATCGCTCGTCGAAACGATGCGGGCATTGCGGGAAGACCTGCTGCCGAGGCTGCCGCGCGGTTCCGGCAACGGCAAGCGGCTAGACAGGGAATAAAATTTATGAGGTCTCACAGCGCGACCCTTGCCAACCAGCGCTGAATACGAACACAGAGGGGATTATGTAACGGTGAAAGAGATCAGATTTCATGGACGCGGCGGACAGGGGGCTGTAACGGCGGCCAGGATTCTGGCCAGTGCCTTCGTCGTCGAAGGCAAGCATGTTGCTACCTTTCCCATGTACGGGTTCGAGCGGCGCGGCGCGCCGGTAGCCGCTTTTACCCGCATGGACGACAAGCAGATCCGGGAAAAGACCCAGATTTATACGCCGGACTGCCTGGCGGTCATCGATCCCGGGCTTTTGACCCTGCCCACCCTGTATACGGGTCTGAAAGAGAACGGCATCCTCATTCTCAATACGGGAAAGCCGCTGACACAGCAGCCCAATCCGAATGTCAAGATCGGCGGCTTTGTCAACGCCACCCAGATCGCGGTAGATGAGATCGGCCGCGATATTCCCAACACCGCCCTGCTCGGCGCCCTGGCAGCCGTCACCGGCTGGCTCAAACTGGAATCGCTGCTGGCCAGTCTCAAGGAATACCTCACCGGCACCGATATCCTTAACAAGAACTATCGCAGCGCCGAACGTGGTTACCGCGAAGTGGAGGTCATCAAATGGTAAAAGAGCATAAATTCCTTTATCCCACGGAAGCCTGTATTTCCAATTCAAAAGAAAAACTGCTGGCGCTGGATACCGGTGGCTGGCGCACGGAGCGCCCGGTGGTGGATGTTGAACAATGCAATTACTGCGGCCTGTGCGCCATCTATTGCCCGGTGCAGTGCATGATTGACAAAGGAGACCACTACGAGGTAAATCTGACCTGGTGTAAAGGGTGCGGCATCTGCTCCAACGAGTGCCCCCGCAAGGCCATCAGCATGAAGCCGGAAGGAGATTTCTCGAATGAAAGCTAAGAAGGGGACCGTCACAGTTTTAACGGGTAATCATGTTGCCGCCAATGCCGGCCGTCTCTGCCGTCCGGATGTCGTCTCGCTGTACCCGATCACGCCGCAAAGTGAAGTAGCAGAGCAGATGTCCGCATTTATCGCTAACGGAGAACTTGATGCGGAAATCGTCGAAGTCGAAGGTGAAAACTCAGCGATGAACGTCGTTTGCGCCGCCAGCATTGCGGGAGGGCGCGTGTTTACGGCCACATCCTCCTACGGCCTGGTGTTCATGTACGATACGCTGCTGCAGACGTCCGCCTACCGGGCGCCGGTCATCATGGTCAATGTCAATCGGGAAACCCCCGGTATTCACGCCGTCTCCGCCGGCCAGCAGGACCTCATCGCTACCCGCGATTCCGGCTGGATCCAGATCATCGTGGAGAACAACCAGGAGATCATGGACCAGATAATCATGTCCTATATGGTCGCAGAAGACCTGAAAATACTGTTGCCCGTCATGGTCAATTATGACGGCTACTACCTGTCTTACCTCGCCGAGGCTGTCGAGATACCGCAGCAGGAAGACGTCGATGCCTTCCTGGCGCCCCTCAAGAAACAGGCGGAGCGCCCGCGCCTTATTCCCGGAAAATCCACCGGCATCGGTTCCCACGGCATGGAAATGGGCTACATCGAAGCCCGCTGGAAGCATGTCAAGGCTATGGAACGCGTTCCGGCCAAGGTTGACGAAGTGGACAAGGCCTTCGGCGACTATTTCGGCCGCTCGTACGGCGGGCAGATCGAAGAGTACAAGTGTGACGATGCCGAATTCGTCATCCTGACCTCCGGCAGCGCCGCCGGCACCGCCAAGACCGTCGTCGATGCCAAGCGCGCCGACGGCGTCAAGGTCGGTCTGATCAAGCAGCGTCTGTTCCGCCCGTATCCGGAAGACCGGCTCATCCAGGCCCTCAAAGGCTAGAAGGCCGTCGGCGTCATCGACCGGAGCCTGGCGTTCGGCTGGAAATACGGCCCGTTCGCCGTGGAACTCATGGCCCTCAGCAGCAAGATAAACAATATCCCGATACTGAGCTACATCGATGGACTCGCCAACCTCGATATCACCATCGAGCATGTCGGCCGGATCGTGGATGACACCGCCACCGCCGCCAAGGGCAAACCGTACCAGGACGTTACCTGGATACCGATGGAGGGATAAGAAAAATGGCAGAAGCAACGAAGAAAAGAAACAAGCTGTTCGACAGCTTTGTCTGTGAAGACCAGTTTTCCGGGGGCGTGGCGTGGTGCGCCGGGTGCCCGCTGGAACTGGTCGCCCGCACCGTTCCCAAGGTAATGGGCACCAATGTGGTACTTTTCGGTACGCCGTCCTGCTCCGCGCCGGTACTGCACGGCCAGAACCTGGGCGCCTGGCACCATCTGTCCTACTACGCCAACGTCATGACGGGTGTAGCCTCCAGCGCTACCGGAGCTGCCCGGTACTTCCAGCGGACCCACCAGGACGCCACCGTGGTCTGTTTTACCGGTGACGGCTGCGCAACCGATATCGGCTTCCAGCCGCTTTCCGGCGCCGCGGAACGCCAGGAAAAGATAATCTACCTTGCCTACGATAATGAAGGCTACATGAACACCGGCAACCAGCGCAGCAGTTCCACGCAGCTCGGCGCCGCCACCACTACCACGCCGGTCGGGAAAATCGGCAAGGGCAAGCCAACCGCACAGAAGAACATGACGATGATCATGCTCATGCACAAGCCGGTCTACATGGCGACCGCCACCGTCAGCCACATGGACGACTATGTGAAGAAGCTCCAGAAGGCCAAGGAGGCGGCCAAGGAAGGTTTTGTATACCTGCACGTCTTCGCGCCGTGCGTCATCGGCTGGAGGATCGATACCAACAAGGTCATCGAAGTATGCCGCACCGCAGTCCGCACCAACTACTTCCCGCTGTGGGAAGCCGAGTACGGCAAACCGCGCATCACCGTTCCGGTAGCCAATCCCAAGCCGGTCACCGAGTTCACCAAGCTGATGCGGAAGTTCTCCCATCTCAAGGAAGACGGCATCGCCGCACTTCAGAACCAGGTGGACAGCCGTTACAAGCTGCTCCAGACCCTTATCAACGGCGACTACTAGTTTTATACTCAGTCATTGCATCAAGACCCGGGGCCCAGGCCCCGGGTCTTTTCGTTTACCGTGGTATCCTTGTAACGGGACACCGGGCAAGCCCGGCGGGAGGAGCAGTTCATGAAACTGGCCATTATCCTGGCTGCGATCGGTTTCGTCGGTACGCTGCTCTCACTCGGAGCCTACGTTATCTTTCCTATCGCGATCACTATTGATTCTCTCTGGCCTTTTATCATCGGCGTCGGCTTTTTCATCTTGTTCGCCTTCATGATGCACCGGATACGGAAGGAGCTGGACCGGAAACGGAAACGCAGACCGCCGCCCTGACAGACAATGGCAGCTGGCATGTACGCTGATTGCGGGTCAGGTTTTTGGACGCCGCCGCGCGGATGATGTTATCATGATGGCACAGGGGGGTACCATGGAAACACGTCTAACCTTCTGCGGGGCGGCCCGCAACGTCACCGGTTCGCGTTATCTCGTCGAATCCAACGGCAGCCACAAGTTCCTGGTGGACTGCGGCCTCTTTCAGGAGCGCGATTTTCAACACAGGAACTGGGAACCGTTCCGGGTAGCTCCCCGGGAACTGGAAGCGGTCCTGATAACTCATGCCCACCTCGACCATTGCGGCCTTCTGCCGAAGCTCGTCTCGGAAGGTTTCAAAGGCCGTGTCATCTGCACCCCCGCCACGGCGGACATCGCCAAGATCATCATGCTCGATTCCGCCAAGATACAGGAAGAAGACGCCGCCTATAAGAAGAAGCGGCACCAGCGGGAAGGCAGGAAGGGGCCGTACCCGGAAATCCCGCTTTACACCACGGAGGACGCCGAAGCCGCCGCTGAACTCTTCGACCCGGTCCCGTACAATACCCGGGTCGATGTCGTCGACGGCGTTACAGCGACATTCCACGACGCCGGGCACGTCCTCGGCTCATCGATGATACGGCTCGTCATCGGCAAGGGGAACACGGAACGCATCATCGTCTTTTCCGGAGACATCGGGAGGTGGAACCGCCCCATGCTGGAAGACCCGAGCCTCTTCCCGAGGCCGCATTATGTCGTGGTGGAAAGCACCTATGGGGACCGGGCGCACCCGGACTCGCATGATGTAACCGATGAACTGGCCGAGATCGTCAACAGCACGGTCCAGGCGGGCGGGCATATCATCGTACCGAGTTTCGCGCTCCAGCGCGCCCAGGAAATCCTCTATTACCTCAACATGCTCCTCATGGACGGTAGGATACCGGAAATAGACGTCTACCTGGACAGCCCGATGGCCATCAACATCACGCGCGTGTTCAAGGAATACGAAGACCTGTTCGACAAGGACATGAGGGCGCTGCTGGACAAAGGGCTTTCTCCTTTTACCTTTCCTGGCCTCAAGATGACGCAGACGGTGGAAGAATCCAAGGCGCTGAACTTCCTCAAGAAGCCCTCCATGATCATCGCCGGCTCCGGGATGGTCACCGGCGGGCGCATCAAGCACCACATTTCAAATAATATCTCGCGGCCGGAATCCACCATCATGTTCATCGGCTACCAGGCCTTCGGGACGCTGGGGCGGATCATCGTGGACGGGGCGAAGAGCGTCCGCATTTTCAACCGGCAGCACCTGGTACGGGCGCGGATCGCCCAAATAGGCGGCTTCTCGGCGCACGCGGACCGGGACGACCTCCTCCGCTGGCTGGAAGGCATCAAGGTAAGCCCGAAGCGGATCTTCATCACTCACGGTGAAGAAAAAGCCGCGCGAAATTTCAGCGAATTTCTCAAGGAGAAAACCGGCTTCGAGACCTACGTGCCGGCTTACGGCGAGACGGTTAATCTCGAATAACGGGGGAAGACCATGCATGACAGGCCGATGAATCAACCCAATTCCTACTACGAAATCAACAAGCTTGAAAAAGAAGAGTCCTGGCGGATGTTCCGCATCATCGGGGAGTTCGTGGAAGGGTTCGACAGCCTGGCGGACATCATCCCCGCCGTGACTATTTACGGTTCCGCCCGCACGAAAGAAGACATGGCTATTTACACTGAGGCGGAGGAGACCGCTTACCTGCTCGGCAAGGCCGGATTCAACATCATGACGGGGGGAGGACCCGGACTCATGGCGGCCGCCAACAAGGGGGCCGCGCGGGCCGGGGTCAAGTCCATCGGGTTGAATATCCAGTTGCCGGAGGAGCAGGTATGTAATGTCTTCGCCAACCGGTCCATCACATTCCATCATTTCTTCGTCCGCAAGGTAATGCTGGTCAAGTATGCCACCGCCTTCGTCATCATGCCGGGGGGTCTCGGCACATTGGATGAGGTAACGGAGGTCCTCACCCTCATCCAGACAGAGAAGATCAAGCCGTTCCCGGTAATACTGTACTGTTCCCAGTACTGGGAAGGATTCCTCGACTGGTTGGCGAATACCGTCCTTCCCTGCGGGGCGATATCCGAGTCCGACTTCGACCTGCTCAGGGTGTTCGATGAACCGAAGGACGTCGTCGCCGCCGTGAAGAAGTGGCACCGCGATCACGTGGTGACGGGACGCAAGGCCGTTGTGGAAAAGAATCCCTAGCAAGGCTCCGGTCTGCCGGGCCGTGATACCACGCGTATAATACCTGAAAAAGACCGCTGAACAGATCAAGCGGGAGCATGAAAGCTCCAGGCGCATTTCCGTGCTTCAGAATTGTTCCCAACCAACGACGCCCGATTTGACGTATTGTTTACCTCGCACTATTATTAACTTGATAATACTATTTAATCATCAGTATTATGAGGTTACTATACCGGCGTCAGTCCGCGGCTCAGGCCGGTAAACCAAGGGAAAGGAGCGCTTTATGGACGAAATTCAGGAAGCCATCCGCAAGTTCCAGAAAGAACTCAGCGCCGGCACTTCCGCTCTCGTTCTCCTCGGGGTGCTCAACCGGGCGGAAGCGCCGATGTACGGCTACCAGATTGCCAAGCTCATCGAGAACGGGTCCAGCCAGTCCGGGATCGTCAAGCAGGGCGCACTATATCCGGTGCTGCGATCGCTCGAAACGACCGGCCTGCTGGAAAGTGAAGTCGAGCCGTCCGTCTCCGGTCCGCCCCGCCGTTACTATCACATCACGGATAACGGGCGCGGCGCACTGGAAAAGTGGAAAGAGCTCTGGGAGCAGACAAGGACATTCGTTGATACAATGCTTGAAGGAGGGGACGACGATGAAAAATAGCATCGACAGGTACCTGGTGGAATTGAAGAAGGAACTCAGCGGCGTGGACAAGGCAACCACGCAGGACGCCCTGGCTGATGCTGAAGAATACCTGTCCACGGCCCTCGACAACCATGCCGGCCAACCCTCCGTGACCGCCGAGCAGGCTTTCCAGGAGATACTGGATAAATAGGGACCCCCGCCGAGGTTGCCTCAGCCTACCGTGACCTCGAAGTGCGGCAGACCCGCGTTTACGTGCCGCCGGCGGAGAAAGAAGCCGAGACGGAGGTCGTTCCTCCCTCTCCTCCGGATACCAGAGCGTGGTACCTCAAGTTCTTCGGGGTCTTTGCCGAGCCGCGCGCCTGGAGCTCCCTCCTCTACGTGATACTGGCGCTGGCGACCGGCATCATCTACTTCACCTGGGTTGTCACCGGGGTCTCGGTATCCGCCGGTCTCCTGGTACTCATCATCGGCATACCGCTGGCGGTGCTGTTCCTGCTCTCGGTGCGGGGCATCGCCCTGGTGGAGGGCGCATCGTGGAGGCGCTGCTCGGCGTGCGCATGCCGCGACGGCAACTTTTCACCCGCAAGGACCTGCGTTTCTGGGACAAGCTGAAGAGCCTGTTGACCCAGCGGCAGACCTGGACGGCGATGATCTACATGGTCTTTCAGTACCCGCTCGGTATCATCTACTTCAGTGTCGTGACATCGCTGATCGGGGCTTCCGTGTGGATGATCGGGCGGCCAGTATTCGAACTGGTCTTCGACTGGCCGTTGTTCATCAACTACAATGCGGACTACTACACCCAGCTGTGGGCGATGGTGTTCTGGGTCATCGGCGGGGTGCTGCTGCTGACCGCCACCATGCACCTGGTGAAGCTCATCGGCAAACTGCATGGCGCCCTGGCCAAGATAATGCTGGTACGCGAGTAGCTATTCATGGTTACGGCAACACGTAGTACAATGGAAGAACAGGCCGCACTACTGCCGGCCCTGCTGGTCCGGTTGGTGATCGGGACCCTTCTCAGCGTACTCGTCAACCTATCGGTCCGCGGCATCATCAGCCTGCAGGGCAGGATAGCTGCGATTATAGATGGTGCCGGACCAGACGGGAACCAACGTGAACCATGCCCCGGGGACAGGAAGGAAGCCTGAATGACGACTAATTCCCCCGGGGCTGCTAAGCAATAAAGCGATAAGTGAGGCTTACCAATGAAGAAATTGACGATCATACTGGCGATTTTGATGATGTTCGTCCTGGCTTTTACGACCACCGGCTGCATCGTGGTGGGCGGGAGCGAGAACGGAGACGAAGGCAACCAGTCCACCCGGACGTACGACTACACCGACTTCACGGAAATCGAGATCGGCAACGCCTTCCGCCTGGAAGTCGTGCCGTCCGATGAATACAGCATTACCATCACCGCCGGTCAGAACGTCCTGGACAAGCTGCGGGTGAACAAGTCCGGCAACCGGCTCGAGATCGATCTTACTGGGTGGGTGTTCAGCATCCGCGGGAAAATGGAAGCCAGGGTCACGATGCCCATACTGGAAGGACTCTACCTGTCCGGCGCCACCAGGACCACAGCCAAAGGTTTTACCAGCGACCGTGACTTCCGTGCCGAGATATCCGGGGCCAGTTCCCTGGAGACAGACATCAACTGCGGCAACTGTGACATTGAAGTATCCGGCGCCAGTAAGGTCAACGGCGTACTGAACGCGACCGGAACGGACTTCGAAGTGACCGGCGCGAGCAACATCAGCCTTGAAGGGAGAGGCGGCGATACCGAACTGGTGGTTTCCGGAGCGAGCAAAACCCAGCTCGAAGCATTTGAGATGGAAGATGCGGACGTGAATATGAGCGGGGCTTCTTCCGGTACCGTTAACGTCAGCGGCCTACTGGATGTGGAATTAAGCGGGGCGTCTTCACTGCGGTATACCGGCGATCCCGACCTCGGGTCCATCAATACCTCGGGCGGCTCTTCTTTCCGGGAATCATAGGAAGGGATAGCCGGCCTATTCGATGACGAAAAAAAAAGGACAGGATGCAGGGATATCAAAGGTAAGGCGGTACCTGGTACCGCTTGCCCTGCTCCTGCTCGTCATCGGGGCTTCGGTCTCACTCTTCGTTTACCGGGATACGGTTTCCGACCTCGGCAACTGGGGTTATCTCGGGGCTTTTCTCATCGGCCTGGCGGCCAATGCCACGGTCATCTTCCCAATGCCCGGCCTGCTGATACTCTTTACCCTCGGGGCCACGTTCAATCCGTTCCTCGTCGGTCTGGCCGGGGCGGCGGGCGGGGCCATCGGGGAGATGAGCGGGTATGTTGCCGGGCACAGCGGTAAGAAACTCATCGGCCGCAACAAGACAATGCGGCGGGCGGAGGTCTGGATGAAGCGCTGGGGCGCTGCAGGGATATTCGTCTTCGCCCTGATTCCGTTCCTGCCGCTGGACATAGCCGGCCTGGCCGCCGGGGCTCTGCGGTACTCCATCTGGAAGTTCCTCGTGGCGGCGTTCCTGGGAAAAACCCTGCTCTATGTTGGTCTCACCTATGCCACCGCCTGGGGGTGGGACGTGATCAACGGGTGGTTCGGATAGCGGCCGGGTTGTTCAACACTCGGTCCAGGTGGACTGAACAACAGCGATCGAGGGTGCAGTAGATGACAAACAGTACCTTACGTAGCGCTCATGTGACCCTGCTTGCCAATCGTAAGGCATGGTGGCGTGACCTTTTCACCTGGGGGTTTTTCACGCTGGCTGCTGCGGCTTACGTGATAAGTTCGATCGAATACGAAGAATGGGGATCCAGCCTTGTCCTGTACGCGGCGGTCACGGCAGGGAGCCTCCTGACGATATTCCTGACACGGAACCGTTTACCTGAATCCAGTTTGCCCTCACTAAATGCTCGTGAAGGCTGGTTGGCGCTGGCCTGGTACGCGGTATTTGTCGGGGTCAGCCTGGCTACTGCCGGCGGCAACGTCTTCGGCAACGAGTTCATGAAATACCTCTGGTTTATCGTGTTGCCGATCGTGATGCTGTATTTCCTGCGCGGGCGGCAAGGTTTCCGCGAACTCCTGCGGTCTATCGGTTTACGGCGGGAAGGCCTGGGGAGATCGCTCCTGCTGGGCCTGCTGGTGTATATTGTGGTCTTTGGCGGCTTCATCTTTTTCATGCCGGACACGCAGATGGACAAACTGCGGGAACTGGCCCAGACTCCCGCCAAGCTGCTGCTGGTTATCCCGCTGGGCTTCGGCTTCGCTTTAATAACGGCTGCTTTCACGGAGGAGGTGTTCTTCCGGGGCGTTCTGCAGACGAGACTGGCTTCCTTGATGCGTTCCGAGGTCCGGGGACTGTTAGCGGCTTCGCTGTTGTTCGGGTTGTACCACCTGCCGTACGCCTATTTTTCCGAGTCATGGCCCGCTCATGGAAATATTCTTTGGGCCCTTTCCAGCGTGATAGCCGAACAGGCTGTCACCGGCATCATCCTGGGAGTCCTCTGGATGCGGACACGTAACCTGGCAGCGCCCATCCTGCTGCACGCGCTGATCAATACCCTGCCGATATTGACGATGTTCAATGCAGGCGGGGGATAGCGAACCGGAAGAGATAGAACTCAAGCCGCAGAAAGTATGGATTTACATCCAACCCAGACGGGAAAACGCCCGTAGATATTCCTGTCCCGCAAGCATGGATTGAGGCCGATGTCGAGAGAAGCAACTCTCTACCTATTTACTCACAATCCATGTATAAAAGCTTGAATCCGTTTCTGTATCATGTCCTCATGTCCGATCAACAGATGCCCCCCACCTTCAAAACGTTCCAGGCAAGAACCGGGTACTTGCCTGGCCATCGACTCTGCGCCGGAGAATTTTGCCGCCGGGTCATTAACGTCATGAATGATCAGTGTGGGGACGGTGATCATATCGAATGGGTAACCGGTATTTATATCAGGATTTGAGACGAACATATCGTTAATGATGCCCTTTGTCCGGTTGCTGATCGGCATGGCGCATTTGAAGATGTTATGCAATATCCGTTTGATCTCGGTGTCCATCAGGCGTTCACGAACGGACCGGGGAACAAACATGGAGAGCATCAATCCGCCGAATACGGTCACTAAGAACCAATAGATGAAATCGACGCCGAAAACAATTTGCATAACCGGTTTTGGCGGCATCGATGGATTCGGAGGTACGGTTGATGAGAGTAGGATAAGTCCCTTGCACCTATCAGGATGCTGTAAAGCAAAGCGGATAGCAGATGGACCGCCGGCTGAATTACCGAACACGATAACCTTTCTCAACGTCTAAAGTATCAATAAGGCTTCTGTAGGCATCAGCCTGGGTTTTGGGTCTGCCGTCTCCAGGCATAGCAGACCCGAGGTAGACGAATCGCGAAACGGCGATAATTTCATAGCCATCGCCAACATATGTATCCGCCAGGCTCAACCCCTGGTCGAATCCCCCGGTTATCCCGTGCGAAATCAGGAGAGGCGGACCGCTGCCGCGCCGGACATATTCGATAGGTCCGTTTTCGGTCATTATGACACTCGGACTTAAATTTTCAAGACGGTCTTTTCCGGCCTGTAAATCATGAGCGTATGCGGGTACAAATTTCAAAACACACTCTGTCCGTTTTCCTTCGTTGCAGGATCAACTGGCTACTGTAGCACTATGTTCATTACATTACCTGTTTTGCTACGCCAACACAAGTATTTCCCCCTTATTTGGAGTTGAGTTGAGTAAACCGAATGGGACAGGGGATAGAGTACATACGCAATTGCGTATCTGCTAACCTGCGCCGGAACCCTTTTTCCGTTCAGCGGCGGCCTCGATGAGTTCCCGCGCGGTCTTGAGGGCCGTATCCTTGTAACCCGGCCCGGCCAGCATCGCCGCGAGTTCCCGTACGCGGTCCTCCGCTCCCAGTGGCTCGATGGAGCTGACCGTGCGCCCATTGATTTCCCGCTTGGAGGCGGTATAGTGTTCATCGGCAAAGGCGGCGATCTGCGGCAGGTGCGTCACGCAGATGACCTGGTGGTGGCGGGAAAGGTCCCAGAGCTTGCGGCCGATGACCTCGCCGCTGCGCCCACCGACGCCGATGTCGATTTCATCAAAGATAAGGACGGGTGTCGTGTCCGCCTCGGCCAGGGCGCTCTTCAGGGCCAGCAGGAAACGGGAGATTTCGCCGGTGGAAGCTATTTTTTCGAGCGGCTTGAGGGGCTCGCCGGGGTTGGTCGAGGCCATGAAGGCGACATCGTCCGCGCCGGTGGTGGAGAAGGCGTACTTTGCCCCGTCCCGGTAGGGGAGGCCGTTGTCAGTGGGTTGTCTTTCGATGCCAACGGCGAATTCCACCCGCCCCATGCCGAGGTCGGCAAGTTCCTTCATGACGGCCCGGGAGAGTGCCAACCCCGCTTTTTCCCTGGCGGCGGAAAGCTGTGATGCTTCCTCCCCGAGGGCGCGCCGGAGCCGGTCGATCTGCGCCTGGAGGCGTTCCCGCCGCTCTCCGGAATCCGTCAGGTTCCCCAATTCCTCCTGCGCTTTCGCGGCAAATTCCAGAATGTCTTGAATCGAGCCGCCATACTTGCGTTTCAGGGCGCGAATCAGTTCCAGCCGGGCCTGCACTTCCTCCAGCCGTTCCGGGTCATAAGTGAGGTTGTCGCCGTAGGAGCGGACTTCCCGCGCCAGTTCCTCCAGACCGTGCAGGGCTTCTTCCAGGTAGGCCGCCTGTGGACCCAGGGACGGGTCGGCGCCGGCGATGTCCTGGAGCAGCGGCAGGGCCTCGTTGAGGCGCTCGACGGCCGCGCCGCCGGCGTCCATGCGGTCGTCGCCGTAGACGGAGCGGTAGACCTCGTAGGCGGTGGCCTTGATCTTCTCAGCCGAGCTCAGCAGCTTCAATTCCTGCCGCAGGGACTCCTCCTCGCCGTCGGTCAATGCGGCGCGATCGATCTCATCGACCTGGAAGTTGAGCAGGTCGATGCGGCGGGCGAGTTCGGCGTCGTCACGTGACAGCGAGGCCAGTTCCCGTTCCAGGCGGTTGAGTTCGGTGACCCCGCCGGCGAACTTCTCCCGCTGCCCCTGCGTATGGGCGAAGGCGTCCAGGAAATCGAGGTGGCGGTCCGTCCGCAGCAGGGAAAGGTGTTCGCTCTGGCCGTGGATGTCTACGATGCCCGCGGCGATGTCCCGGATGATCGAACGCGAGACGGCCTGCCGGTTGACGCGGGGAACGGAGCGCCCCTGGCGGCGGAAATCGCAGGAAAGCAGGAGCACATCCTCGCCGGACAGGCCTTTTTCCTCGAGCAAGGCGTGAAGCCAGCGGTTTTCCGGCAGTTGAAAGACGCCTTCCACCTGGGCGGCGTCCGCCCCGTGGCGGATATCTTCTTCCCTGACCTGGCCGGAAACGAGGGCCTCAACCGCATCCACTACCAGGGATTTGCCGGCGCCGGTCTCACCGGTGATGACGTTCAGGCCGGGGCCCGGCTGCCAGGTAACGGACTCGATGATGCCGAAGTTGCGGACGGTGAGTTCTTCCAGCACTAGGCCGCGTCTCCTTCCGCATCGAGCCGTTCCCGGACGGGGACATCGAACTGCATCTGGAGCTGCCGGTAGGGGAGCTGCAGGGCTTTTTTGAGGTCATTGGCATTGCGGGGCGCGTAGGCCTGCCAGTGGTTGTTGAAGAACGCGTACAAATTTTGCGCCTTATCGAGTTTTGATCGTATCTTAGCCGCCAGTTCTTCTATCTCTTCGGCGTTATAAAGGTAACGGTAGCGGGTCTCGCCGTTGCCGCTCCACCATTCCCGGGCGTTGCGGCCGTGGAAACGGAAATAGGCGAAGTCCGCCGTCAGCGGGACATCGGCGGCGATGGAGGACTCGAACTTCGGTTCGTCGATGTCCACCCAGGCGATGTTCCGTTCCCGCAGGAACGCGGCGGTGGTGCGGTCGTCGGTCCAGCTCCGGTGGCGGAGTTCCACGGCGAGGGGGTAGGCGCGGAAGGAGTTGGATACGGCTTCGATGATGCGGCGGGACCAGGGTTCGTTCCTGAAGCTCGGCGGGAACTGTGCCAGGAGGGCGCCCAGCTTGCCGGCGCCGGCCAGTGGTTCCAGGCAGCGGCAGAAGGTATCCACGTCCTCCGCGGCGATGGCGGCTTCCTCGCCGGTGGCCTGTTTGAACATCTTCGGGTGGGTGAATTTCTGCCAGAGCTTGACGGCGAAGCGGAAACCCGGCGGTGTTATTTTGGCCCAATTATGGACGAACCCGGGGTCCGGCGGCCTATAGAACGAGCTGTTGACCTCGACCGTATCGAAGAACTGGCTGTAAAACTCCAGTTCATGTCTGGTCCCCGGCGGATAGAAGAACCCTTTCCAGGTCCCTTCGCCCGTGGGGTATGACCAGCCCGAGGTCCCGATATAGCACGCGCCCTGTGGAGCCATGCCTTCCTCCAGCCTCATTATACGTGAACCCGCGCCCGATTTCACCATTCCCAACATTCATATGGTACCTATGCGGCTGCGAAGGCAGGGCAGGCCAACTGTTTTCCAAGCTCTTTTTCGCAAACGAATATGCCTATTTCGCTGTTAGGTATTTTGTCAGGTCATTATACGTGGCCGTCACGATGGTTATCACAGAGGTCCGCGCTTATGCTGTGAAACGTGTAAAACCGCGCTTTCGAGGTGTAAGGTGAAATATCGATTATCCTCACTGTTCCTTATTACGGTATTGCTAGTCATACTTAGCGTGGGTTCTGTCCCTCTTGCCCTGGCCCAGGAGCCAGAGGAAGGAAACCCTGACGATTCATATCCGGAGGAGGCGGGAGACGTCCCGAAAACCGGGAACAATGCCCCGCTAGAATCGCAGGAAGTGCATCCGGGAGAGCCGCCGGCGGAGCCTGAAACACCGGTAACGCCGCCTGAAGATACGTCCACTCCTGATCCTGCTGTAGAAAATGAGGAAATACCTACCCCGACTGGAAATGATACGGAGATCCCGCCTACGACTACGACCGAAGACGATGCGCCAGTAGAAACGCCAGAGGACACCACAGTAACAGCAACTACCGAGACCATTACCGATGCCCCAGAGGAAACGCCAGTTGAGACCGCGACGACATCGACGACGGCTGAAACCGATGAACCACCGCTGACCACA
>CAZQQL010000033.1:0-29446 GCA_964595455.1 uncultured Dehalococcoidaceae bacterium | reverse complement strand
CATCGTCGGCCGCGACTTCACCAAACCCGACGACGAAAAGAAGTAAATCCGTAAAACTGGACTTCAAGACGGGAGCCATGAACAGGCTCCCGTTTTTGTTTGTCCTGGAAAAATGGCCGGGGCGCCCGAATTTAGGCCGGCGTGTTTTGAAACCCAGGCCCAAGTCCCAAAAGGCGGAGGCCGCTATTTTGCGTATGGTAGACGGCGCTATTTGCCGGATCAACCCGCTTCTTCCGGTATCGGCTCCAGGTATCGTTCCTGGACTTCTACTTCTTCAGTCACATCCCGGACCATGACCATCCAGCTATCGGCCTTTTCGATTTCTTCGGTACTTTCTACTCCGCCCAGACCGAGCCTGGTTATCGTTGCTGGCTTGCCGGGATAAACCGGGGAGTTTTCTTTTATTTTTACCTTCATATCAACTTCAAATAAGTCCGACACATTCCCCTCCTTTTCCTGGTTTTGTGGTATGCGTACATGATACTTGTGATTTTCACTTTGTCAAGGATCCTGATGCCAGGTACTATTTGCATCTGGTTGATTGATAAAGCCAGTGTCATTGCGAAGGGCCTTCAGGCCCTGTGGCAATCTCGAAGATCGGGATTGCTTCGCTACGCTCGCAAAGACAACATGTGTGACCAACCAAAACCAAGCAGAACCTGATGCCACAGTATGCCATGATAGGTTTTTATCTACACTGCTCGTAAGACACCCGTAATCCAAAACAATAACGGGAGCCATCAATTTGACTCCCGTTCAATATTTTGAAAAATGGCCGGGGCGCCCGGATTCGGACCGTCGTGTTTTGAAATCCAGGTTTAAGTCCCAAAAGGCGGAGGCCGCTTGCCTTCTTTCAATTGCTAATATTACTGGTTTTATTAGCACCAGTCAACTTGATATCGACCTAATATCAGCGTATAATTTTCCTAATTTGTTAAAACAACGTCCCATATAGGTATTATGCTAAGAGCCTATAAGACCGAATTAGACCCAAATAACAAACAGCGAACGATGCTTGTCAAGTATTGTGGTGCCGCCAGGTTTGTCTTCAATTGGGCATTAGCTGACAGGATTGAGAGGCATAAGCAGGGCCTATCCACGAACATGTACGAGCAAAAAAAACGGTTCAATGCTATTAAAGACGAGCAGTTTCCATGGATTCGTGAAGTTGCTTACAGGGTAACAGAACAGGCATTTACCAATTGTGATGTGGCATATAAAAACTTTTTCCGCAGGGTAAAATCTGGTGAAAAACAGGTTGGTTTTCCCAAGTTCAAATCGAGAAAAAGAGGGCTTGGAAGCTTTGTTCTCCGGTCTAGCATTCACGTAAATGATTCGTCTATCACTCTACCGCGATTAGGAACTATTCGATTAAAAGAAAATGGCTATCTGCCAACATCCAACACGAAAATCTTGTCTGCTACAATCAGCGAAAGGGCAAGACACTGGTTCATTAGCCTTCAAGTTGAGTCCCAGGATGAACCTGAACCAGAACCTGGAAATGGGGTAATCGGGGTTGACCTCGGAGTTAAAGTACTGGCTACTTGCTCGAATGGTATGTTTTTCGAGAATCCCAGAAGTCTGGCTAAAGCAGAAAGGAGGTTAGCACATATCCAGCGTGAGTTATCCCGCCGGAAAAAAGGGAGCAGGAACAGGGAAAAGACAAAAAACAAAGTCGCAAGGCTCCACTACCGTATAGCTAATATTAGAAATTTTGCTCTTCACGAGGTCAGTAACTACCTAACGGTGAAAGCCAAACCGGATACCGTTGTTATGGAAGACCTCAATGTGAAAGGTATGCTGCAGAACCGTCATCTAAGTAAGGCGATAGCTGATGCATCCTTTAGAGAACTAAGGCGCCAGCTTGAGTATAAATGCGCCTGGTATGGGGTTCATTTTCTGCTGGCAGACAGGTACTATCCATCCTCTAAGACCTGCTCATACTGTGGTTCAAAGAAGCCCATACTCAAGTTGTCTGAAAGAATTTTCAAATGTGAATCTTGTGGTGCTCTCATCGACAGAGATTACAATGCGAGTATTAATTTAGCGAGGTTAGCTCAATGAATGAGCTTTCTATCGAAACCGCGAAACGGGCGGGGATTGCCTGTGGAGGGAAACATGGTTACCCCTATGAAGCAGGAACCGAGCATTTCGAAGGCTGTTACAGTCTCGAAAATAGGTATCGGACGGCCCTATTTCTAGGGTCTCACCCACGTGTGCGGGGGGAGTTTGTTCCGAGCGTCTTACTCCCGTATGCAGGGCGGGTCTCACCCACGTGTGCGGGGGGAGTTTGTATCCGCCTTCATCCGCTGCCGGCCTTGGCGGGTCTCACCCACGTGTGCGGGGGGAGTTTGATAAACCATCAGCATATTATACCGGATTTCACGTCTCACCCACGTGAGCGGGGGGAGTTTGGTTCCGAAGTCTGAGGTCATTCACCGTATCGTGTCTCACCCACGTGTGCGGGGGGAGTTTGGAACTTCTCGCGTCTTTCAGTTACTAATGCATAGACCGTGCCAGTCGGAGACTTGCCCACCCTTCCAGCATGCCTGCTTGTGAGTTTACCCTCTAAAAACAAGAAAGGAGCCATGAACCGGCTCCCGTGTTGTGAACTCTAAAGAAAAATGGTCGGGGCGCCCGGATTCGAACCGGGGACCTTCTGAACCCCATTCAGACGCGCTACCAGGCTGCGCTACGCCCCGAGGTGATCGGCAGACTTGCCTCTTACATGATAGGGTAGCCGTGTTTGATTGTCAATTGCACTTCTCCGGGCTAAGCTGTCTGACACCCTCACTCCCGGCTTGACACCCGAACCGGGGTATTGTAGATTGGTCACAGGCCGGGAAACCTTTCCCGCGTACCATCCCATGCCGCATTCCGCGGGAGAGAACGGCGTAGAGGCAGCCGGCCGATATCGAACACGCTGATAAAAAAAGGAGGATACCAATGTCCGGAAGATTACAGAACAAGGTTGCCATTATTACCGGGGCCAGCAGCGGCATCGGGAAAGCGTTCGCGCTCAAGTACGCCGAGGAAGGCGCTAAACTCCTCATCACCTCCAGCTCCGGCCGCGGTGAAGCCGCTCTGAAAGACCTCAAGGACAAGGGCGCTACCGTTTCTCTCGTCAAGGCCGATATCTCCAAGGAAGCGGACTGCAAGGGCATCGCCGATGCCGTCATGAAGACCTACGGCCGTGCCGATATCCTCATCAACAACGCCGCCATCTGGGCCGGCCTCAACATCACCCCCTGGGACCAGTGGAAACCGGAAGACTGGGACCGCATCTATGATGTCAACATCAAGGGCAACTGGATGGTCTGCAAAGAGATAGCCCCGATCATGATCAAGCAAGGCAAAGGCAAGATCATCAATATCGCCTCCAACGTGGCGCGTACCCCCGCCAACCAGTTCTTCCTGCCGTATTCCTGCAGCAAGGGCGCCATGTATACCCTGACCCATTCCCTCGCCTGGGCGCTCGGCGGCCAGGGCATCAACGTCAACGCCATCGCTCCCGGCTACACGGCCTCCGAGGCTTCCCTCGCCCAGCAAGGTTCGGACCAGACCTTTGAGGTCGCCACCGGGCAGCAGTCCATCAAGCGCCGCGAGGAACCGACCGATCTGGTGGGCGCGGCGGTGTTCCTCGGCTCCGAGGAATCCGATTTCATCAACGGCCAGGTACTGTTCATTGACGGCGGCTCGGTGATGCTCTAGTCTCCGCCAGGGATTTGATAAGAACTTAGTAGGGGGGTGCGCTCCGATGAAATCGGAGCGCACCCCCAACTTTTCTTAGTAAACGAAAACGGGGCGGCTTTAAGCCGCCCCGTTCGTTCAGTTCAGAAAAAGCTTACTTGTAAACGCCGTATTCCTTGGTCGTATCGATCATCGCCTTCAGGTTCTCCGCCTTGCACTCGTCGAGCGAGGCGCCGTTCATCATCAGGTAGCCGCCGCCCGGAGCGCAGTCATCGATGAGTTTCTTCACGATTGCCTCCAGTTCCTTGACGGTGCTGACCGTCAATGCGGAGGTCGGAACGTTGCCGGTGATGCAGCTTATCTTGCCGAGCTTCTTCTTCGCTTCCGCCATGTTGGTTTCATCGAATCCCCAGACCATCTTGCCGACCGGTACGTCCCCGATGATATCCAGGCGGGAATTGAAGCCGCCTTCCGCCCACGGGAACGGCACGCAGCCTTCCGCGATGAGGCCTTCGAAGACCTTCTTCAGCGTCGGCCAGTAGAACTTCTTGAACTGGGCTTCGGACATGAAGCCGTCGGCGCCCTTGTGGAGCGGCATGAAACAGACGGGGTTACCGTTCATCTTGCAGGCTGATACACCCATCTTGATCATGATGGGGGTCATCGCTTCCAGCGCCTCGAGGACCTTGTTAGGCTGGCGGTACATGTCTTTGATCATGCCCCGGGTTCCGCGCAGCGTATCCGCGATGGTATCGAACGGGGCCTTGCAGCCGCCGCCGAAGAAACCGGGGTAACCCATGGCGGCCATCTTGGGACCGTAACCGCCGAATACCCCCGCCCATTCCATGGCCACATTGCCCGCATCCATCAGTTTCTTCAGCGCTTCCTGGACCGGTGGTACGCCGAACGGGATCATCGCCGCGGCGGTGAACCCGCCGTACATCTCCGTCATGTTGGTAAACGGAGAAAGAGATCCCAGCGGGGCCAGGGCGCCGAATATCCTCGGGAGGAACTTGGTCAGGAAGAAATTGGTAGGGTCGTCGATGAGATCATCATACTCATCCGCCATCATGTACTCGCCCTCGAGGGCCTGGTAGCTGCGGTTCTTCGGTACCCCGTGCCCTGGCCAGGCGTAGAGCTTGTAATCCAGGATTTCATACATTTTTCCGGGAGGCGCTCCGCCGGTTCCCGTGTGGGCGTCCGGTTGGAAGTGAGTGACAAACTCTGTGAAAGTAGCGTCGACCACGCCGAAATCATACATGGCGTCATAAGGGGTGTGGCCTTTGAAAACCGCCGGGTAAAAACCCGTCATCGGTACTACCGGCACCCTGTCCGGTTCCCTCAACTGGATGATGTTCTTGAGGCGGGTAACGCGGGCTTTGTAATCCTTTTCGGCCTGGGAACTGTTATAGGTGACTCCCTCCGGGTTCAGCCATTTGTCGAACATGGCTTCCTGCCGTTCTTCCGTGGTCATTGCTTCCCATTGCTTTTCCATGTGGCGTTCTCCTTTCTCACTGCAACCGGACCGGGCGGGGAATGCCGCCGTCAACGTTTACCGGGACTACCGGACGCTGGCGCCGGTGGCTCGGGGCAAACAGGCGTAACCGGTCCTCTCGGTGCGCCGGTCAACAGCAATGTAGCATGATGAATTATACATTGCAAGCTAAAAATATCTATGATATTATAGAGAATCTAGCGCAACTTTCCAACGTTGAGAACGCTCGGTTACTCGAAATCTCCCGAAAAGTCGGACTCTCGAGAGGTGTTAAAGTATGGCGTCGTCAAGATTGGACCTCCACAGCCTGATCGTATTCTATCAGGTAGCCAGTGAAGAAAGCATTACCGAGGCGGCGGACAAGCTGTTCCTCACGCAGCCGACGGTAACGTACCATATCCGCGCGCTTGAAAAGAACATCGGACTCAAACTGCTCGATATCAAACGCCAGAAGGTGTTCTTGACCCAGGCCGGCGCCGGCCTGTATGAGTACGCCCGCGAGATCTACCGGCAGATGAAGGGCGCCGAACAATACCTCGATAACATCAAGGAGTCCAGCCTCCGGGTCGGGTTTTCCACCACGTTCAGCTCCTGCGCGGCGCGGGCGGCCTCCGCGTTTGAAAAACAATATCCCGGCGTTAAACTCATCATTCGCGGCAGCACTTCCTATGAAGTCATGGAGGACGTGCTTAACTCGGAAGTTGACTTCGGCATCGTGGTGAGGACGGACTACGGCAACCGGAAAATCAAAGTGGTCCCATTGGCTTCAGAACAGAAATTGGTACTCGTGGCTTCGCCGTCCAATCCCATCTCTCACCGGGAACGCCTGGAATACATCAACCTCTGCGGTTCGCCGCTGGTGGTCGGGCCTGAAACGTCCGCCACCCGCCAGATAATGCTGAAAAAACTGCGCGTTGGGGGCTGCGCCCTGCCCTCGCCCATCATCATCGAGGTGAACAACGCGGAATGGGGCATCAACCTGGTGGAGAACGGCGGCGGCGTCGGCCTTTACCACGTGGAAAGCGTGGAGCGGTCCATCAGCGAAGGCCGGCTCAAGGAACTACCGGTATCGACGCAGATCACCATCGGCGCCGATGCCATCATCCGCTCGGATGCGCCGGAACACCCCATGGTGGAGAGATTCATCGGCATTATCCGGGGATTGATGGATAGTCCTCGGTCGGACAGGGCGGCCATTCATCCGGCCTTTTGAAACGGCCGAGCAAATGCTGATAACCTCGACTCGCGAGCGGTGCTGGCACAGAGGACGGAATCTTCCCGCGCTTCATTTTCTACGGGACAACGCGTAAAGGATGATGCCGGTCAGGCCGAGGAATATACCCACGATGATGAAGATGGCGGCCAGCATGATCGTACCGATGGGGATCGTACCGCCGGTGGACATGAATATGTTGACGGTCCTCACCCCGAACCCTATCCCGATGAAGGTTATGATCATCCCCAGCATGCCGAAGAAAAAGAGCGGCCGCCTTTCCGAGATCATGACCATGATCTGGGTCATGACTTCCATGCCGTGGCTGAACGGGTTCTTCGTGGACGTGTCCTTCTTGTACTGAACGGTGATGGGAACTTCGCCCATTGTGAGCTTTTTTTCCGCGGCCACTTTCACCATCTCGGATTCGATGGCGAAACCGTCCTGGGTGAGGTCCATCTCCATGATGGCTCTCCGGGAGAAAGCCCGGAAACCGGACTCCGTGTCCTTCAGCTTGTGGTCAATGACGGTCCTCGTGGATTCCAGCAGGATAGCATGCCCGATGCGCCGGTAGAACGGTATCGAGTGCTTCACGTTCCGGCGGGAACCCACCACGAAGTCCAGGCCCCCTTTAACGGCGTCGATAAGGCGGGGGATCTCGTTGGCGTCATGCTGTGAATCGGAGTCCAGCAGCACCAGTATGTCCGCATCGAGTTGCCGTGCACGGTCCAGGATCGTACGTACCGCGGCGCCCTTGCCCAGATTGGTGGCGTGGCGCAGCACCTCAGCGCCAGCCAGCCCGGCGATTTCCGATGTAGCGTCGGTGCTGCCGTCATCGGCCACGAGAACGATATCTGCATATTTCCTGGCCTTGATGACCATCGTCCCTATGTAGGCTTCTTCGTTGAAAGCCGGCATGGCGATGACGATTTTTTCTGGTTGCAGCATTCCTGCGATCACCTCTGCCCGGGTCTGTTCATTTCGCGCAGTATCAGTATGGAGAGTTTCCACGGGAGGCTGTTGGGATAGTGACTCTTTCATTTGCCGTTATCTTAAGCCACTGCGGGCTTGGTGTCAAGAAGCTCCGGGCAACGTTACATGACGATGTCATTACAAGGATGCGGACGGACAATGCGATAATCCCGGAGTTTGCGTGTTCATTTCCATTTCGTAGTAACGCTGTTAGTAGAATACCTGCCTTACCGGGAAAGCTCCGTTAACCGTTAAAAGCATACTACGGGATTCCCGGTATGGTACTTGCCAGGGTGGAAACAGGCTAGTCTCACCCTGGCGGACTGCGGAAAAACAGGTGAACGAGGTGGTAACTACCGGAAACGTAAAAAGTGGTTCTACTGATTCACCTTTACCAGGAATCTTTATTAAATGGTTGTTGGGTACAGGCAGAGATAGTGGAGGCGGTCACAGGAACAACATCGGTAACCGGATACTATAAAGCCCCCGGACCGGTTGCGGATAACGAGACGTCCTGACGGGGGTAATCTTCAGGAGGAACAAGATGAAATCCCAAATCAAGTCCCGGTACAAGCTTATGGGTATGCTGGCTGTAATGGCTCTGTTGCTTTTGCCTTTCGGCGGGCTGATGGTTGGCGCACAAAACGGGGAAGCAGTGACGATAGACCTTGTTGCTGACGACCTCACCTTCGATACGACCGAGATTACCGTTCCCGCCGGGGCGGAGGTAGCGATCAACTTCGATAACCAGGACGGCTCGCCTCACAACTTCGCCCTGTATGCGGATGCCACCGCGCAGGAGCCCGTCTTCGTGGGGGAAATAGTCACAGGCGGTCAGGCGGTAGAATACCGGTTCACCGCTCCGGACGAACCGGGGACCTACTTCTTCCGCTGCGATGTCCATCCTTCAACCATGACGGGTGACTTCATTGTAACCGGAGCAACCGGTACACCGGCGCCTGACGGAACGGCAACAGCTGCACCTGCGGAAACCCCTGCTCAGACAGGAACCGCACAACCGCCGTTCTTCCCGCTGGTGTCAGGGTGGTACCAGGGCTCGGAAGTGCAATACTATGACTTCGGACCGAACACGCCGCTCGTAGACGGCGCCCCGGCCGTGGCGCCTATCTACGTGCCGGTTGAAGGACTGGACAGGTATGGGTCCCCGATGACGATTGAGGGACAGTATAATATCGTCGGCGCTGTTCCGGGCGATGAGGGTTACAGCGACCTCTGGCAGGTCCACTTTGCCATCGTCCCTGAGGCTTACCAGGCCAATGACTGGCGCTCTGTAGATACTGTTACTTCTTCCAGCTCGAACCTTACCGCTGCGGAAATATTGGTCAACTGTCCTGTCGTTCCTGCCGGCTCCACACTCCAGGACAGCGATAAAGAACCTGCCATGGGATGGTACCAGGGGCAGGCTGTTTACTACTTCGACTTCGGGGAAAACCCGGATACAACAGCGGTCATCTATGTACCGGTCACCGGTATGGACGATGAAGGCAACCCGCAGACGGTCGACGGCCAGCGCAACATCATCGACGTGGTACCGGGAAACCCGGGCTACACAGCGTTCTGGCAGGTGCATTACGTGATGGTACCTGAGGACTACCAGGCGAACACGCTGCGGTCATTTACAGACGTAGAAATGTCCGGGTACGAGATAATGGAGACGGATACGCTGGTGAACTGCCCGGTGCAGCAGGTCCTTACACCCACCCCGACCATGGGCCCTTCACCCACGACAACCACGGCGACACAGACAACGACCCCGACAGCTTCTAATCCGACACCGACGACAACGACGGGACCGGCGCAAACGCCGGTCCCAACCCAGACAGACAACGCCACGCCCGCGCCAACCGAAACGACAACTCCCGGCCAGACCATTACTCCAACCCTCCCACAGACACCTGCGGACAACGCAACGGCCGCCCCGACCGCCACCGTCACGTCGTGCCCTCCGGGGATGGGCATGGACTTCCAGTTACATGACGCCTGGTACAACCAGCGCTTCGCCCGCTACTATAACTTTGAAGCCATGATTCCGTACATAAACGGACAAATGGTAACTCCGCCGATGTGGGTACCGGTCTATGGTGTGGATGAACAGGGAGGGCTCCGGGTAGTTCCGGGCCAGAAGAATATCATAGACCTGGTTCCCGGCGTCAGCGGCTATAGTGATGTCTGGCAGATAACGCTCGTGACCGTCCCGGAGGATTACGTCCCGAATACGCTGAAGTCCTACACGGATATCCTGGATTCCGGATATCCCTTGCGAGGGACGGATATCTTCGTCAATTGCCCCGTCGTGCCGCAGTGTTCCACACTACAGGGCGGCGGCGAGACGGAATTGAAACAGGGATGGTACCGGGCTCAGGATATCTATTTCTTCGATTTTGGAATGGTCGCATCGGAGGTCCCTCCCATTTACATAATCATCACCGGCCTGGACAATCTGGGCAGGCCGACCACCGTTCACGAACAATTGCCGGTCTTGAGTACGGTCCCGGGAGAAGATGGTTATACCGGTCTCTGGTTGGTGCATTGGGTCACCGTCCCGCCGGGTTATCAACCGAACATGCTGAAATCCTCCCAGGATATCGAAGCATCCGGTTATTCGATCAGCCCGAGTTTGACCGTGGTTAACCTGCCGGTTCATGACCTCGGATTTGACGCTGCCGCTCCGGGAGAAAACGGCAGCCAAATGGGCTGGTCGCTGCCGTACCGTGTCTTCCAAAACCCGGGACTGATGGCGCCGGTTATCCAGGAATAGCAGCAAGGTGCTTGGATCCTGCCCGAGAGGTAGTACAAATTGTTACTTTTAGTGAGTTTATTACCTTGCGCCTGCCTCATTATGGACTTACAATACGATTAGTCAGCTATGATATTACATCCTGCACAACGGCAAGGAGGCAGATATGTCCAAGCATGTCCTGGTTGTCGATGACGAACCCGGCGTCCTCCGTTTCGTCAAAGCCAATCTGTCCCTGTCCGGTTTCACGGTAACTACGACCATGAGCGGGGAAGAAGCGTTGAAACTGGCTGAATCGGAAAACCCGGACATCGTGCTGCTCGATATCCTGATGACGCCGCTGACCGGGTTCGATGTCTTGATGAGGCTCCGCGAATTCTCCAATGTTCCGGTTATCGTGTTCACGGCAAGGAATGACATCGCCAACCTGGCACGCCGTGAGGGCGCCAATGACTTTATCGCCAAGCCCTTTAAACCGGAGGACCTGCTCAAGAAAATTGAAGACCTGCTGCCGGAAGCCGCTTAGTACGTCCGGGCTTCTTGTTCCAGCGGTAAGGCAAAGTAGAACGTAGCTCCCTTGCCTTTTTCGGATTCTACCCAGATGCTGCCGCCGTGCGCTTCCACCAGGATGCGGCATACGTTGAGCCCCAGCCCGATGCCCTGGATGCTCGTCCCCGTATTGTATTCCAGGCGCTGGAACCGCTGGAAAAGCCGCTGCTGGTCCTCTGGTGCTATGCCGATGCCCTGGTCCTGTACCCCCACCAGCAGGTGGGAATTTTCCGCCCGGGCGAAGACCGTCACATCTCCGCCTTCCGGCGAGTACTTGATGGCGTTATCCACGAGGTTATGAATGATACGCTCGGCGCGGAGAGGGTCGATGACCGGGTGAGGCAGGCCTTCCGGCATATCGACGATGATGTGGTGCCGCGCGGACTTGTTCTCCAGGTTTTTAGCTACCTTCAGGGCGATGGGCCGGATGTCCGCCGGCTCCTTGTTGAGGACGAGCCGGTTGGACTGGGAACGCGATAGTTCCAGCAGGTTGTCCACAATGTCCGTCAGAATGTCGGCGTAGCTGACCGCGTCCTGCAGGAACCCCCTGACGTCCTCCGGCGGGAGACCGTTCTTGGTGGCGGTGGAAAGTGCCCCGATCACAACGGTCAGCGGCGTCTTGATCTCATGGGAGACCATGCCGATGAACTCGTCTTTCATCTGGTCTATTTTCTTGCGCTCGTTGATATCCACGACATTGGTGATGAAACGGTCAGGTTTGCCTCTCTCGTCCCGCAGGAGCGTGGTGCTGACGTCTCCCCAGAAAACAGATCCGTCCTTTTTGATGTAGCGCTTTTCGAGCCTCATCGTGGCGGCTTCGTTATTGAGAAGGGCGTCAAGACGTTCCACGCTGGCGTTCATATCGTCCGGGTGCGTCACATCCAGTAACGTCTTTTTCTTCAGTTCTTCGATGGTATAACCCAGCATGTCCGCCATGGCCTGGTTCAGTCTGAGGATTTTTCCATCGTAATTGGTCAATATCTTACCGACGCTGGAATGCTCGAACACCGTGCGGAAGGCTTCCTCACTCTTCCTGAGGGCTTGTTCCTGCTCTTTTCGCTTGGTTACGTCCCGGAAAACCAGCACCACTCCGTTGATGATGCCATCTTCATTCCGGATGGGTGCCCCGGAATCATCGATCGGTATCTGTGTCCCGTCCCGGCGGACGAGGACGGTATGATTGGCCAGTCCTACGATGGCTCCTTCCCGCAGGACATGTTCCACAGGACTCTCCACTGTTTCACCTGTTGTTTCGTTGATGATATTGAAAACTTCGATTATCGATCGGCCCTTCGCCGTTTTCAGGCCCCAACCGGTCAGGTATTCTGCGATCCCGTTCATAAAATCGATGTTGCCCCGGGCATCGGTGGCGATGACCGCGTCTCCCACGCTCGCCAGGGTGGTTGCCCAGCGCCGTTCGCTCTCCTGCAGGGCTTCCTCCGCCCGTTTCCGCTCCGTGGTGTCCGGGCTGCTTCCCACCATGCCGAGGTATTCTCCATCAGGAGCAAAGCGCGGGACCCCGAAGGTCTCCAGCCAGCGGTATTCACCATCACCCCGCAGAATACGGGCTTCCGAATGGAGTGAAGATTGTGAAGCGACAGAAGCGAAAAACGCCCTGACATGGCGCTCCGCATCATCCGGGTGAACGGTCGGCTCCCAGCCGTGAGACTTCAGTTCTTCCTCGGACGCCCCGAAAAATTCACAGTAGGTCCGGTTGGCGAACTGCAGTTCACCCTGCTTGCCGGTGACCCAGATCGGCTGCGGGGAACTGTCCGCCATGATACGGAACCTCTCTTCACTTTCACGCAGGGCTTCTTCCGCCCGTTTTCTGGCGGTAATATCCGCCTGGACGGAGACTTCACATAATCTGCCATTCAGGACCATCCGGTGCGCGGAGAATGAGACTGTAATAACTTCTCCGTTTTTCCTTCTGAACTTGAACTCCTCTCCTGATACCTCGCCACGTTCCCGGAGCGCCGCGATGATTCTCGAACGTTCTTCGTCATGTACCCAGAGATTAACTTCATCTATCGTGTGACCTACGACTTCGGATCTCTCATAACCTGACATCTTGCTGGCGCTGTCATTGACGTCCAGGATGACTCCAGTCTCCACATCCACGACAGTAATAGCGTCCGGAAGCTGACGGAAAACACTGGAAAACTTTTCCTCTGATTCTCGTAAGGCTTGTTCGGCTATTTTGCGTTCGGCTATTTCCCTCTCCAACCGCTCTTTGGAAACGGTGACGTCATGCAGGTTCCCCGTCATCCGGTTGAAGGCCATGCTCAGGTCAGCGACTTCATCCTTCGTTGTCACGGGGATCCGGTAATCGAGGTCCCCTGATCCGACAACCTCCGTACCGGTGTTCAGGTTTCTCAGGGAACCAAGCATCCGCCGGAAACTGAAGAAGTACACCATGGCCAGGAACACTATCAGAACAGCCAGCATAATGAATATGCTGACATCGCGCCGGTTGATGGCAGCGGTTTCATCTTCCTGGAGAAGCCTCCCCAGGGCCGCCGTACTGGAGACGAGAGACCGGTTCTGTATTTCGATTCGGCTCCATGACGTGCGGACCAGATCAAGGTAATCCTCCGCTGATGCCTCTATCGTTCCGCTTGCCAGGGCCGCGCTCACGCTGGCAAAGATCTCTCCCAGGATCGGATAGCTTTCCTTCATGCCCAGGAGGTACGCAGCCTCTTCCGTTGTGAAAACTTCAAGGGTATCGATATTTTCTCCTACTTCACGATAGACGACCTGCCACCGCAGTAATTGGGTCTCTGCCGGATGAAGGAGATAGTCATTTGCCAGGTAGCTGAGGTCCCGGACATCGGATTCTATCCGCTGGACAACATTACGCTGCTGCCGGATCTGATTGATGTTGCCTTCAGCAATGATCAGGGTGATCGTGATGGCGATAACCACCAGCGTGAACAGCAACATGCTGAGATTGAGTTGCGTTCTGATTCTCACGGGCCATCCCTGCCTTTGATGATGCTGACGGCCTCCGGTTTTACTTTTTTCAGGCCGGATGTGTGGATGTAGTCCAGGAAATCCGGTATCTTTTGCCGGCTGGTAATGCTATTACCGATCATCCATCTGGCTTCATCTTCCAGGGCCAGTATCAATCCCTGGTCCAGTTTGAGCACGAAAACATAATCCGGCCAGAATGTCTCCATGTCCGCCATATTGATACCCAGATATTCAGCCGTCTGGTTTTTTACGCTCTCCGGAGAATCGGTACAGAAGGTTTCCGCTTTTAGTAACGCCCGGAGGTATTTCTCAACGAGAGACGGATACGTTTGAATGGTTTCTCTCCTGGATATGGCCAGCGCACTCAGGGGCCGGTCGTTCTGGGTAGGCCAGACCTCGATGATGTCTATCAACATGCGTTCTACCGCCAGGGCATGAGGCTGCCAGACCACGACAGCATCAACCTCTCCGGAAGCCAGGGCTGTTGCTGAATCCTGCGGATTCACGTTGACCGGATAAACGTCCGTGATTTTGAGACCATATAAATTCAGAAAATAACCCAGGAAAAACTCAGCCGCCGTACCGAGAGAAAGTCCGATGCGCTTGCCTGACAGGTCCGCCGGTGTGTCTATGCCGGAGTCCTTCCGGCCGCAGATGTGGATGTGCCGGATGGTGGCGATAGACGCTATGGCCTGGATTTCTTCGCCCTGGAATGCCTTGGTGGCCAGTACGAACTCGGATGCTGTCACGACATCCACCTCTCCGGCCAGCAGCGCTTCGACAGCTTTCAGCCCGGACGGAAAACTGTGCAGCGTAACCTCGAGACCCTGTTCCTGGAAATAGCCCTTTTTCAGGGCGGTAATGATGAGCGAGTTGGCAATACTGGTATCGATGCCTACTCTGACCGGTGTTTGGGAAACTTGCGAGCAGGAAAGCGGTACCCCCAGGGACAGCAGGAAGGCCAGGACTGCCGTAATCAACGGAACGCTCTTCCATTTATCGCTGCCGGTGGCCATGTATCCTCCTTGAGAATTGGGGCTTGAACACGTACAAAAATGGGAGGATGCACACATCATAATTGATTATATGTACCGTGTCCAGTACATTTATGGGAGTAAAGTACATAATTTTCCATGACGTTTTACCTATATTCGCGAATATGTGAGGATAGTTGTGCACTATCAGAGGGCTTTTTAACACTGGTAAGGTGCCGGGCTAGGATAGTACAAACTCAAATCGCGAAGGAGATACCATGGGGGAAACAAAATACGGGCATCATATACTCGGGAATGCATTCAAGAAGCACCATCAACTGGAAGGGCTCTCCGCCGGCGGCATAGAAATGGACTGCGACTGCATCCTGACCCATCATGTGTTCACCTGGCCGGAGCAGGTCCTGGTGATGTCTCATGTCCATGATTTCACGCAGATACTCTGCTTCCTCGGCGCCAATCCCCTGGACGTAAAGGACTTCGGAGGCTGCGAGATAGAGATCTGCCTGGGCGAGGAAGAAGAAAAACACATTATCACCAGCCCCGCCATCGTTGTCTGCAACGCCGGCCTGCCCCACGGGCCGCTGTTTTTTAAAAAGGTGCCGGTACCGATTATCTTCCTGGAAATCATGCTGACCAGGGAGTATAAGATGTCGCCGGTCAAGGAAGTTAAAAGCAGGTGACCGGCCGCCGGTCACTTGGTGATGGTCGACTTCGACCGGTCTGAGCTATGGTTTAAGTTTGGTTTTACTTAAACGCTTGCTTTTCTCCGGGAGAGTATCACCAGCACGATCAATACCACGGCGAGAACTACGGCTACCCCGATGATAACGGGGACCAGAACACCGCCGCCGGAGCCATCCGCATCATCGGAAAGCAGGGCCTGAACATCCTGCTCACTGATCAGTTCCGGGGCTTTCAGGTCTTGTTGCTCAACCAGTGAATTCAGTTCGCTCGCGGTAAATGCGGCGGTCGTTACTGTCCCGGTGTCGGTTAACGTCAGCTTTTGGCCGGTACTGATGATGGATTCCTTCGGCCCGTCGGCGGCGACGAACAGGACGGCGTTACCTGGGCCGTCCGGTGGAGAACTGTAATAGTCGAGTTCCCCGCATAATATGTAGACGGAAGCGGACGCGCCGTCCGTCGAGATGATGAACTCCTCCGTGATGGACCACTCTTCCCCGGCGCCCGGCATTCCCGGTTCATTCAGCCACGGTACATACTGCGCCCCCGCCAGGACAATACCTGGTTCTTCAATAACACAGTACGCACCATTGAAATCCGGGACACTGCCCCTCGTGCCGCCGGCTATCGTGGGGGTGCGCACGATGAAAGGGTTCCCCTCGATCTCGGGAGTTTCTCTCATCAGGGCTCGTTTGATACTGATAGCGCCTTCATACAACGACCACAGGGCTGGATAAGGGGATTCCTGGACCGCCGTTGGCGATTCCACCAGGGTGTCGCTGCCGACGGAGATAACGTCCTGCTGGCCCTCTTTATTGGTGCAAACCATCCGGCACGCCGATTTTGGACCGGTACGTATCCTGTCCCCGCTGCGGATTTTCGTATCGGCTTTCAACGGACCTCTCCATTTTCCGAAGGCATTATCGTATATCCACACTTCGCCCTTTGGTTCGATGATGGTGCCGCGCTGCTGGGTGAGTTCCTTCGGCTTCAACCACTGGAGCCAGGGCGGCACGTGGATGACCGTTCCGGATTCGGTCACGTACCGTTCGGCGCGTTTTTGCCAGGCAGGCCGGTCGTCAACGGTCGATGAGCTTGTCGATGCAGTTGCCGTCGCGGAGCCTGTTGGGCTGGCTTCACCCGGCTCGTAGACCCAGAGGATATGGAACGGTTCACTCGTAGAGAGACGCGGCTGTAGCCAGATTTTGCCCTCGTCAGCCTCCGGCACGACGAATTGCAGGACGGCTGATCCCTTGGTGTTTTCGCTGTTCAGTTCATAGCGCTGGTCATCTAGCGTGCTGATGAGTGAATCATCATCAGCTCTCCGGCTGGCCTGGTAATAGAACTGGCGTTTGGCGGTGCCGACGGCTCCTTCTGCCTTGCCGCTTGAAGCCAGCTGCACCGTTTTCCCCGGTACCAGTTCTTCCGCCGGAACATCATAATTGAAGGTGAAATGGGCGTCCGCGAGCGTCTGCTCGGACTTGACGGTTCGAACGTAGAAATCGAAGACGGATTCCTTCAGGACCACCTTAAACTTGTTCGACACGCCGGCCATGGCCTGTTCGAATTCGGTTGTCTCATCCGGGGTGCCGCGTACTACACCGGTCAATACCCAGACGGCATCGCCGCCTTCTCCCGGTTCCAGCGCCAGGGCTTCTCCCAACGGCAGTATAGAGGCACAGAGAATGAATGATGCAATCAACGCTAACCATCGTCGTTTCATCGGTCTTTCCTTACCTGATTTTTTACATGGTAAAGAAGTCGATTGCGTTTGTAAAGCATTTTTCATTAATAGTAGTAAAATACTTTAGCAATCGATGTGAAGCCGGCTGAAATGACTTGACCTGATGGTCGCCATCAGCGGAGACTGGCGTTCGTTCTACCCCCTGGCCCTTCTCCTTGCCAGTACAAACCAGGCGGCTGCTCCCACGGCGAGGACGATAACCACCCCGATGATAACGGGGACCATGATGCTGTCCCCGCCGGAGTCTTCGGCGTCTTCCTCCAGCAGTGATTGGACTTCGTTTGTTCCGAGCAGTTCCGGCTCATCGAGTTCACGATCAGACATCAGCGAATCGAGTTCACCACTCGTGAAAGTAGTAGCTGTTCCTGTTGAAGACTCGGTGAATGAGATTTTCTGCCCGGAAGTGGCGATTGTTTCGTTCGGCCCTTGCACTCCGATGAACAGGGCCGCATCGCCGGTTGCCGCGGGCCGGTAAACGTCGTAGTCGAGTTCGCCCGTTACAACGTAGACAGAAGTGGCTGACTCATCTACTGACACAATGAACTCACCCGTCACATTCCATTCTTCATTGGCCGCCGGGCCTGCCGGTCTCATTGCCCACGGCACAGTCTGTGCTCCTGCCCCTATGACAGTGAATTCATCCAGAGCGCAGTACGCCTTGTTTGACTCGGGCAGGCTCCCCCTTACCCCGCCGGGTGTTCCAGGGGTACGAATAATGAATGGGCTCTGGCTTCCCTCCGGGGTCTCGCGCAGTACCGCTCGCTTGATGCGTACCGCACCTTCATACAGCGACCAGATAAGCGGGTACGGGGAGTCTTGGATGTCGCGCGGAGTTTCCAGCAGGGTCTCGCTGCCCACTGAAATAGCATCCTGCTCGGCTCCATTTGTGAATATGACCCGGCACCTGGTATTCGGCCCGGTACGCACAAGGTCGCCGCTGTAGATTGTCGTTTCAGCCTTGATGGGCCCCATCCACTTGTCGAAAGCGCGGTTGTAGACCCAGATGTCTCCATGAGGCTCGATGACCACGCCCCGCTGCCGGACGACGTCCTTCGGTCTCAGCCACTGGAGCCAGTCCGGCACCGTGAACATCTCGCCGTCATCCGGGCTGATATACTGCTTGGCTCGTTCCTGCCAGCTTGGACGACTGCTGCTGGTTGTGGCGGAACCGCCGCCGGTCGTCTCGGATTCCTCTGACGCATATATCCATTCGATGTAGTATTGGGCGCCTTTCGAGATACGGGCCTTGATCCGGATATTGCCGTCGGCAGCCTCCGGAACCATGAATTGCAGGGTGGTGCTGCCCTTCTCAGCGTCGCTCTTTAACAGGTAACGTTGACCGCCCAAATCGGAGATGACGGTGCCATCGGAACTGTAGAGGCCGGCAAGGTAAATGAACTCCTGTTCGGAGGTATGCACGAGGCCGCTGACAGAACCATTGGAAGTAAGCCGTACCGTGTCCCCCGGCACCAGTTCCTCCGGAGGAACCTCATAATCGAAGCTGAAATGAGCGTCCATGGTTATCTTGCCGGACTTGTCTATTTTTTCGTGGAACTCAAAGTGCGCTTCCTTTAGTACCACTTTATATTTCATGGTCATGTCCAGGAACGTGTTTTCCCATTCGGTGACCTTGTCCGGGACGCCGGCTTTTGTTTCCGTCAATACCCAGATTTTGCCCCCGGCCTCGCCCGGTTCCGCCGCCAGAATGCTCCCGGCGGGCATGATGCTGAATAAGAGAATTATCAGAACAAGCAACGAAAAAAACCTCATGATGAAAAGCCCTTTCCGTAGTATTCCTCTCATAGTAATTTACTTGTTTTCAGTTGTAAAGGTTTTTCGTGAAAGATTGCCCGGCGGTGTGGTACAATGCCTCGGTACGACCAGCGAGGTGTGAAAAATGACGGACCTTTCAAAGGTGGCCTGGTGCGGACTCTATTGCGGGCTTTGCACGACCTGTAACCGTATGCCAAAACAGGCCGAAGCTTTGCGCGATACCATGCGCAGCGAAGGCTGGGAATTCTGGGGGCCGGAGTCGCCGGACTTCAAGGAGTTCTGGGGGTTCCTCAACGGCATCATCGAGGGAGGGGAGAAAAGCTCCTGCCGCTCTGGTAAGTGCGGACCCGGCTTCTGCTCCATCCGCAGGTGCGCCTCTGAGAAGGGTGTGGACGCCTGCCCCTTCTGCGATGAATATCCGTGTTACAGGATAAAGGGCCTGGCGGAAGGCTACGTCACCCTGCTGGCGGACGGTAAGCGCATGAAAGAAAAGGGCCCGGACGCCTGGATAGCCGAGCAGGAGGAGCGGAAGAAGACCGGTTTCTGCTATACGGACATCCGGAACAGCCCCTACAGCGTACCGGAGTAGCAGAGAATTGATAAAGGTTTTGGTCTAGGTATATCAGGTTAGTAAGGAGCATTGGTCGTGTCCGAAGAGGAACCGCTAAAGCGTACGACTACTCTCATTCGCAATCCCCCTTTTTTACTTATGATATCCTTTGAAATGTTCTTTATCATAAGTTTCCTGCTGGGAGCGTTGGGGATACGAGGGGCGGGGCTAGCCGATACACCATATTGGTGGGCATCCACTATCGTAAAAATCGCATTAGGGATTCTTGTCTATGTACTCTTTATCGCTGAGAGGAAATATGCCACCGGTGGGGTATTGCTCGTTCTTTCATCGCTTGTCTTTAGTATTGTTGTGTACTACACAAGCCGCGATTTTCTTTTACCCATTATAGGCGGTATCGGGATGATTCTACTGACTGCCAATACACTGATAATGATTAGACTTTTTAAAAAACCACGACTACGGTTGATCGAAGAAATTAGTCAGAAAAACTGGCAGATAGGTGTCGTCCTGACGATTACGATGGTGGTATTTGTGTTGGTTAGTAACAGTAGTTTGGGCTATACAGTCCTCGTGATAGGCTGGATAGGTTACTGCCGCCTGATTTTCGGGAAACTGCCCTCGGAGCGGATTTCTTCGCGGAAATTCTTCGACGACGTCAAGAGCTAATCCTTGAGCAACGCCACGCACTCGATCTCTACCAGGGCGTCCTTGGGCAGCCGCGCCACTTCCACGCAGGAACGCGCCGGAGGGTCTTCAGGGAAAAACGAACCGTACACCTTGTTCATCTCCCCGAAGTGTTCCATGTCTTTAATGAAGACGGTCGTCTTTATGATGTCCGCCATGCTAAGGCCCGCCGCTGCCAATATTGACTTGATGTTCTCCAGAGACTGCTTCGTCTGGCTGCTGATATCGTCCCCGGCGAGTTTACCCGTCTCGGGATCGATGGGAAGCTGACCGGACAGGTACAGGAACCTCCCGGCCTTGACCGCCTGGGAGTACGGCCCGATGGCTGCGGGGGCTTTTTCCGAACTGTATATCTTCTTGGTTGGCATGGTTGTTCTCCGTTTACCTCATGGCGTCAACGATGGAGTCCGCTTTTCAGCCAGATTTTCGGCGTACTCCAACTTTTACCTTTTGACTTGAACCTTTGACCTTTGACTTTTGACCTTTGACTTACCCCTTTACCCGAGCTTCGCCAGCGCTATCGCCCCCAGTACCCCCGCCTCGTCGCCGAGCGCCGGCGGCACGATGAAGCTGTCGATCTCTTTCATCAGCGCCGGGTGTTCGATGTAATCGATCAGGATGTCCGTGACATATTTCCGCACCATCGGAAACAGGTTCGGTTGTTTCATGATCCCGCCGCCCATGATGATCCGCTCCGGGGACAGCGTGCAGATGTAGTTCATGATGCCCGCCGCCAGGTAGTCCGCCTCCAGCGCCCAGCCCTGGTGGTCCGGCGGCAGTTCCTCCGGCCGCTTCCCCCAGCGGATACGCATCGCCTCGCCGGACGCCAGCCCTTCCAGGCAGTCGCCGTGGTACGGGCAGCCCCCGAGGTATGGGTCCCGTTCCCGGTTGTGCGGGACGAGGATATGACCCATCTCCGGATGGGTCAGGCCGTGGAGGATCTGCCCGTTGACCATGGCCCCTCCGCCGATGCCGGTACCGATCGTCAGATAGATGAAGGTATCGAGCCCTTTCGCTGCGCCCCAGGTCTTTTCCCCGAGCGCCGCGGCATTTACGTCCGTATCGAACCTGACCGGTACCCTCAGCGCTTTTTCGATCCTGCCCGCCAGGTCCGTCTGTTTCCAGCCCGGCTTGGGCGTCGTGGTGATATAGCCCCAGGTTGGGGAATTTGGGTGCAGGTCGACGGGCCCGAAGGAGCCGATGCCGATGCCCGCCAGGTTCCTGATGGATGGCTGGGAAAAGAAATCGATGACTTTCTGAATGGTCTCGTCCGGCGTGGTGGTCGGGATACGGACCGTCTCCCGGATATCATCGGGCCCGGTGCCCGCCGCGCAGACGAACTTCGTTCCCCCGGCTTCGATGCCGCCGTAGACCCGCTTATCGATAACTACCATGGTGTCCTCCTGAGTCCCTTGCGTTCATTATGCATTAGTCCTGGAAACGGGGCAAGGCTGCTTGTGTTTTTCCCACATCTGGTCTATGATTGTGCGAGCAACATTCCGCGGCGGCCGCCGCATTTTCCCGGACCTAACGTAATGGCTTTTTTGCAGAACCTCAGGACTATCGATTCCCTCCGGAATCCCAATTTCCGCGTCTACTTCATCAGCCGGCTCTTCGATGCTTCCGCTATGAACGTCCGGCAGATGGCGCTCATTTACCTTATGTACCGGCTCACGGATTCCGCCACGCTGCTCGGCGTCATCGTCCTGGCGCGGGCGATACCCATGCTGGTGCTCAGCCCGATCGCCGGGGCTTTCGCCGACCGGCTACAGAAGAAATACCTTATCATCGGGGCGGGCATCCTGGACACCATCCTGGCTACCTCTATCGGGCTGGGTATCCTCTTCGGCTACATCAGCGCTGAGAACGCCGGCTCGTGGTGGGTGCTCGTGGCGGCTTCAGCCATAGACGGCATGATATCGGGCACCAAAGGCCCCGCCAACGACGCCATGGTCATCGAGGTCGTCGGCAAAGACCGCATTACCAATGCCATAGCCCTCAGCCAGAGGGGGATGAACGTACTCCGGCTCATCTCGCCCGCCATCGCCGGCATCCTCATCGATGTCTCCGGCTTCGAGGTCGTCTACTTCTCCATGGCCGGCCTGTACCTCTGTTCGTTCCTCTTCATGTCCATGGTACCGCCGCTCAGCAAGCCGTTCAAGAGCCAGACTAACGTGTTTGCGGACATCGTCAGCGTATGGCAGTACATGAAGGTGCGCAAGGACATCCTGTATGTCCTCGGCACGGTCTTCGTTATGGTCTTTCTCTCCATGCCGTATACCCAGCTCATGCCTGTTTTCGTCGATGATGTGCTCAAGGTCGGCGGTACCGGGTACGGCTTCCTGGTGGCCATGCAGGGCATCGGCTCGATCATCGGCTCCATCATCCTGGCTTCAATGCCGAATACCGTCGGACGCGGTCGCCTGATGATTATCAGCGGCATCATCCTCGGCGGGGCGGTTTCCCTTTTCGCGTTCTCCATGTCTTACCCGTTATCTTTGGTACTGATGGCGATAATCGGCCTCGGACAGGCTGGAAGGATGACGCTGCCCGTTGCCCTGCTCCAATCCAACACGGACAGCGACTACCGGGCGCGCGTCATGAGCTTCTACGGTGTGGAATTCGGGCTTTCCAGCCTGGGCAGCTTCTTCGCGGCCATGCTGGTAAGTTCCATCGGTATCCAGTGGTCGGTCGGCGGCCTGGCGATCGGGCTGGCGGTCATCACGGTCTTCATGCTGATATTCAGCCGGCGGCTGCGGGCCATGCCGTAGCGTGATGATCAATCGGGGTGAAATGGATCAGAGACTGTCCAGATCAATCTCCGAAATCCTGCCCTCCCTGGCATCTTCGAGTCCCCTGAGGATGCTCTCAAGGATTTCAGGATTATCATAGATCCATTGTTCTTCGGGTGGTATCTTGTTTTCTTTATCGTTTCCCGGCTGTACCATTTTATCTCCTCGGCGGTTCAATGAAGCAGGTGGTCGCGCAGGGTGGGTAAAACCTTCCCGTCTTTTTTACTCACCACGAAACCCGGCTCATGGTATGCTCGTCGAACCATCGCCCCGATTTTCCGTAGTACTCGTCGGCGCTTCTTCCCGGCGCTCGCTCGCCCCGCTCAAGACCCCGGCGAATGAGATAAGCCCCACGTAGTAAAAATACGTCCACAGGCTGCGCCAGGCGAAGAAGATCGGCAACACCGCCAGCACCAGGGCTACGTGCGGATACTGGCGGCAATTGCGGTAGTACCACACCAGGGCGAGTACCCCCGCCACCGCTTCCATGATGGTGAAGGGCAGCGTGGACCGGATATCAGCCAGGCCGCTCGTCACCAGGGTAATGATGCCGACACCGAGCGGGAACATGGGGTCCGCCATCGGGGAGAGGACGGAATCCAGCCATACCTTGAAGTCCATGATGGCGAACGGAGCATTGAGCAGGACGAACGCCCCGCCGATGATGCCGAGGCCCGCGGTCACCTGCCGCCAGCCGTACGTCTTGAAGAAAAGGATAAGATAGAACGGCAGGACGAACCAGGCCGTCTGCTTGGTGGCAACCGCCAGTCCCATGAAAACCAGCGAGACCCAGCGGTTCCTGTCCAGGGACAGCCACGCCACCATCAGCAGCGGGAACACGAGCATGCTCGTCTCCCCCGCCCCCACGCTGTTCCAGAACTCCAGGCTGATGAGCGCTCCGCCCAGGAACAGCAGCTTGTCGCCGCCCCGGGGTATCCGCCACAAAGCATAACCAATCCCGGCAAGGGCGAAACCCGCGAGTATCCACCGGATATCGTCCACTCCCGTGGCCATGAACGGCGCCGGCAGGAGGAACGCCCCGGCCGGGTAGCAGAACCGGGATTCCAGTTCAACCGGCGGGTTTTCCGGGTCCTGGATGGCCTCTGCATAGAGGAGTTCAAGCTGGCGCAGGGCGGGGTAGGGGAAGACGTCCCTGAAGCGGCCTTCCCGCAGCGGCGTCACGCGGTCCGGCGCGCCGTCGAACTGTATCAGGCCTTTGATGATGTTGGCGTGAGTGTATGGATTGTCCCTTTTCAGCAGGTTTTCGCTGGCCTGCTGGACGAGGATGGTGCTGTCATTGTATTCGAAGACGGTGTTCAGGCCCTGGAGCACCTCAACGAATTCGCCGCCGGTACGTTCGTGCCGTATGAGCCGGGGGTAAAGCCCGGTCATCCCGATGAGTTCCGCAATACCTACGACGAACAGGATGATGAAAATAACCGCCGCGGCGCGGTGCAGGAACCTGCTCTGGGGACGCAGCCAATCATCTGCGGTAGGACGGGTTACCATGAACATCAGGACGAACCAGACCACCCACAGCACGGTCCCGCCGAGAAAGTAATGGCTGTCCTCCAGGACGAACCCCACGCCGGAAACCGCGGAAGCGCCCAGTTCCACCAAAACGGCCACATAGTAAAGATAGGCCCTCGGAGGCGAACTCGTCAGAAGTCCCCCGGGGAAACCTCGCTGCAGACCGGGCGCCGCTTTCTTCTCCGTCCTTCGCATAACTCACATTATAGCTACGAACAATTCTAGGCGGAATCCGTATCGTTGGCAACAATGTACACCGTTTTTACCTACATTTGTTAGCCGGGCCTTTTTTTGGTATCGTTCTTAGTATACTGACAACACCGGAGGGACCTGTTATGCCCCGCCAGCGCCGCGAAAACTGGGAAAAAGAAACGCTCGGACCCGCTTTAAAGAAATTTCCGGAACGCCAGCCGTCGTTCGATCTGACCTCCGGCATGAACATCGCTCCGGTCTACGGTCCGGACGATATCGCGGATATCGACCTCGAAGAAGAGCTCGGCTACCCCGGCGAGTACCCCTTCGGGCGCGGCATCCAGCCGACGATGTACCGCGGCCGCCTCTGGACGATGCGCCAGTACGCCGGCTTCGCTTCCGCCGAGGAGTCCAATCGCCGCTACCGTTACCTGCTGGAACAGGGCCAGACCGGCCTCAGCATCGCCTTCGACCTGCCGACACAGATCGGCTACGACTCCGACCACGAACTTGCCCTGGGCGAGGTAGGCAAGGTGGGCGTGCCGGTGGACAGCCTGCGGGACATGGAAACGCTGTTCAACGGCATCCGGCTGGACAAGGTCAGTACCTCCATGACCATTAACGCCACCGCCCCGGTCCTCCTGGCGATGTACATCGCCCTGGCGAAAAAACAGGGCGCGGACGTGAAAAAGCTGGACGGTACCATCCAGAACGATGTCCTCAAGGAATACATCGCGCGCGGCACCTACATCTACCCGCCCGGCCCTTCCATGCGCCTGACAACGGACATCTTTGCCTACTGCTCGCGCGAGCTTCCCCGCTGGAACACCATCAGCATCAGCGGCTACCACATCCGGGAAGCCGGCTCAACGGCGGCGCAGGAAGTCGCCTTTACCCTGGCGGACGGCATCGCTTATGTCCAGGCGGCGGTCGATAAAGGCCTGGATGTGGATGAGTTCGCCGGGCGGCTGTCGTTCTTCTTCGATGCCCACAACAACCTGCTGGAAGAGGTCGCCAAGTTCCGCGCCGCCCGCATCCTCTGGGCGCGCATCATGAAGGAGCGGTTCAAGGCGAAGAACGACCGCAGCTGCATGCTCCGGTTCCATACCCAGACCGCCGGAAGCTCGCTGACTGCCCAGCAGCCGTATAATAACATCGTCCGGACCGCCATGCAGGCCCTGGCGGCGGTGCTCGGCGGGACGCAGTCGTTGCATACCAATTCTTACGATGAAGCCTATGCCACCCCCGGCGAGGAAGCCGTTACCACGGCGCTCCGCACGCAGCAGTTGCTGGCTCATGAGAGCGGCGTCGCGGATACGGCGGACCCGCTCGGCGGTTCATGGACGATAGAAAAGCTGACACGGGACATCATCGAAGCAGCGGAAGATTACATAAAGAAAATAGACGGCCTCGGCGGCGCCCTGGCCGCCATCGAAAAAGGCTACCAGCAGCGCGAGGTCCAGGAAAGCTCCTACCGCTATCAGAAGGAAGTTGAGGAGAACAAGCGGATTATCGTCGGGGTGAACAAGTTCCAGGGCGCATGGAAAGAGATCCCCCACCTCCTCCGTGTCGACCCCGCCGAAGAGAAAAAGCAGGTGGAGCGCCTCGCCGCGGTCAAACGAGAACGCAACAATGAAGCCGTGACAGCCGCGCTGGCAGAACTGAGAACCGCAGCCTCCAGCGATGCCAACACCATGCCCTCGTTCATCAAGTGCGTGGAAGCCTACGCCACCCTCGGCGAAATCTGCGATACGCTGAGGGGTGTGTTCGGCGTGCAGAAGGAGTTCTTGATTTTCTAGCACGATGTCATTGCGAACCCCGACCATGTCGGGGTGTGGCAATCTCAATCTACGGTTAAGGTAGGAGCCGTAGGGTGGGTCCGGTGAAGACGCCAGTCGAGCCGCACCCACCGGTAACAAAAATTAAGCAGGACATTCCCCTCTCACTCGATGGGAGAAGGTTAGGATGAGGGTGAAAACCTCGCCGATTAAGGAGCAACCATATGATAAAACGAGTCCACCACATAGCCATCGCCGTCAAAAGTCTAGGTGAATCCATTCCAGTCTTTGAAAAACTCCTCGGCGTCAAGGCTAAAGTCACCGGCGCCCCCTGCCAGAAGGTCACCGAGGCCCTCTTCAAGATCGATGAAGGCGTCGAGATCAATCTCGTCGAACCCATGGGACCGGACAGCACCGTGGCCTCCTTCCTGGAAAAGCGCGGTGAAGGCCTCCACCACATCGCCCTCGAGGTCGATGACATTAATACCGAACTCAAAGCCATGGAGCAGCGCGGTTTCCGGCTCATCGATAAAGAAGGCCGGGAAGGCGTCGCCGGGAAAATCGGGTTCCTGCACCCGAAGTCCGCGGCCGGCGTCCTGGTGGAACTCGTTGCCCCGCGGGAACACGAATAAAGAACAGAGGTGGAACATGATCAAGAACCTGCACCATGTCGGCATCGTGGTCAAAGACCTCGAGAAAACGATGACCCTTTACGGCAGTATGCTCGGCGCCGAGCCGGTCTCCCACATCGAGATGAAGGAAGCTCACCTGAACCTGGCCAGCTTCAAGCTTGGCGGTTCGATGCTGGAATTCCTGGAAGGCGCTCCCGGCAGCCCCTTCGAGGCCTTCCTCGAAAAGAACGGCGAAGGCATTCACCACATCGCCTATGAGGTCGATGACATCGAAGGCGAACTCCAGAAAATGAAGGCCCTCGGCGTCAAGCTCGAGGACAAAGAACCCCGCGACGGCCCCGGCTCCCGCATAGCCTTCGTCGGACCGCAGGGCGCCGGCGGCGTCTACATCGAGCTTATGGAGCCGTTGAAGTAGGGTGGCCCCTCTGTGTTTCTGAAAAAACCGAGTAAAATTGTCATCCTGAGGCTGTCCCGATGCCAGTCGGGACGGCCGTGAGGATCTGGTTGAGTTAGCAGGACAACCTTATTGGGTCATTGCAGATGGAAAGACTGTATTACGTCTACATCATGACGACCAGGAAAAACACAGCGCTCTACACCGGCGTTACCAATGACCTCCTTCGCCGCGCCTATGAACACAAAAATGACGTCATCAAAGGCTTTACACAACGGTACCAGGTACACAAACTGGTGTATTATGAAGAGACCAACGATATCACGGCTGCCATTGAACGTGAAAAACAGATTAAAAGCTTGAAGAGGGACAAAAAGATAAGCCTGATTAATGAGTTCAATCCAGACTGGCACGACCTGTATAATGAACTGTGCGAGTAGGCGGCCGGTTTCTCACGTCCCGATAGAGTCGGGACTCAGAATGACAATGCATGGGAAGTACGGATAAATCCAACCAGATTCTCACGACCCGCCGGAGGCGGGTCTCAGAATGACAAATGGCAGGGAGCCGAGAAATGCCACAAAAACCCATAAGAATCCTCATCGCTAAACCCGGCCTGGACGGCCACGACCGCGGCGCCAAGGTCGTCGCCCGCGCCCTGCGCGACGCCGGCATGGAGGTCATCTACACCGGCATCCGCCAGACGCCGGACATGATTGTCAACACCGCCCTCCAGGAAGACGTCGATGTCATCGGCCTCAGCAGCCTGGCCGGCGCCCACCTCGCTCTCTTCGGCGCCATCGCGGAAAAGCTCCGGGAAAAAGAAATGGCAGACGTGATCCTTGTTGCCGGCGGCATCATTCCCGAAGAAGACGTTCCCGCCCTTCAAAAAATGGGCGTCCGGGCGGTTTTCGGGCCCGGCACCCCGACCGGGGATATCGCCGCACGAATCAAGGTACTGGCGGTTGCGCGAACCTGATCCGGACGGAAGTAGATGTCTTTGCGAGTCCGCCTCAGGCGGACGTGGCAATCTCCAACACCGGGCTAACAATTGTTCGGTATTGACAGTACGGACGGACGTTTTTTATACTGGCATCGTATTCATAACAGGGATAATGCCATGACAGACGAAATAAACCAGCTTGAAGAAGGCTCGGAACTCCAACTCGACTTCGACAAGATAGCTAAAATCGCCGCCCAGACCTCCGGCGTCATTCCCGCCGCCGTCCAGGACGCCGACTTGAAAGAGGTCATCCTCGTCGCCTACGTCAACCGGGCGGCCCTGGAAGAAAGCCTCCGCACGCGCATCGCCACCTTCTGGAGCACCTCCCGCAACGAGCTCTGGGTCAAGGGCATGACCTCCGGCAACTACTTCGAACTGGTGGAAGTCCGTGTCAACTGCGAGCAGAACTCCCTCCTCTATATCGTCCGTCCCAGGGGCGAACGCATCTGCCACACCCGCAATAAGGCCGGGCAGGCCCGCAACTGCTACTACCGCAAGCTGGATTTCGGTTCCGGTAAGCTCATCAACACTGATCCCTGACAATCGTCGCCGCCATTGAAGCTTTAGTGTCCCACCGGTGGTACACTGTCAATACATGAACATCACCGTTAAGAGACTGGATGCAGGGTTGTTCTCCGGGACGGAGCTGGCCGGTTACCTCGCTAAAAGCAACCGCTCTATCGAATACTTCAATAGGATCCTGGCGGAGCAGGAAAAGGGAGACCGCGTCGTGCTGGTCGCGCTGGCGGACGGGGAACTCGCCGGACACGTGACGGTGAAGTACCGTTCGGACTATCCGCATTTCCTGGAAAACAACATACCGGAGATCAACGATCTCTGGGTCAATGCTGAATGCCGCCGCCGGGGCATCGCCGCAGCCCTCATGGATGAAGCGGAACGCATCATCTTCGAGCGTTCCCCGCTGGCCGGCCTCGGTGTGGGGTTGTATGCGGACTACGGTCCCGCCCAGTGAACTAGTTCAGAAAGATAAGTGACACTATAATGGTGTCATGAAGATCAAGAG
>CAZQQL010000032.1:0-30641 GCA_964595455.1 uncultured Dehalococcoidaceae bacterium | reverse complement strand
CCATCGTCGGCTCCGGCGGCCTCGTCGTCATGGACGAGGACAGCTGCATGGTGGATGTCGCCAAGTATTTCCTCGAATTTACTCGTGACGAGTCATGCGGCAAATGCGTTCCCTGCCGGGAAGGCATCCCACAGATGCTCGCCATCCTCAACAAGATATCCAGCGGCAAGGCGTCCCTGTCGGATATCGACCGCCTCGAAGCCCTGGGCAACACCATCAAAGCCTCGGCCCTGTGCGGTCTCGGTCAGACGGCCCCCAATCCGGTACTGAGTACGATACGCCACTTCCGCCAGGAATATGAACAGCACATCCTCGAACATAAATGCGTCGCGGCAGTCTGCCGCGGGCTTTTCACCTCGCCCTGCCAGCACACTTGCCCGGTGGAACTCAACATCCCCGGCTATGTCAGTCTCATCAAGGCTGGCCGGTTCGTCGATGCCTACAAGCTCATCAAGCAGCGTAATCCCCTGCCGGCCGTCTGTGGCCGTGTGTGCCATCATCCCTGTGAGATGAAGTGCAACCGCGCCAGGCAGGACGAAGCCGTCATGATCCGCGATCTCAAACGGTTCGCGGCAGACTACGCGCATAATACCAACGCGGAGATCGATTTTCGTCCGCGGTCTTCCAAGCCGGAAAGGATCGCCATCGTCGGCGCTGGCCCCGCCGGCCTGTCTGCCGCCTGGGACCTGGCACTGGAAGGCTACAAGGTTGACGTTTTTGAAGCCCAGCCGGTCGCCGGCGGCATGCTCGCCACGGCCATCCCGGAATACCGCTTGCCCAAATCGATCCTCCAGAAAGAGATCAATGAGATCGCCCGCCTCGGCGTCAGTATCATGACCAACACCCCCGTAGACGACCCCGCCACCCTCCTTTCCAAGGGCTACCAGGCGGTTTTCATTGCTATCGGCGCTCATAAGGGTCTCAAGTCCGGCATCCCCGGTGAGGACCTGAAAGGCATCTACGACGCCATCGATTTCCTCCGTCGTGTCAACCTCAATCAGGACGTCCACGTCAGCAGGAGGGTCGCTGTCGTCGGCGGCGGCAATTCCTCCATCGATTCCGCCCGCACGGCCCTCCGCAAGGGCGCCCAGGAAGTACACATTATCTACCGCCGTACGGAAAAAGATATGACCGCGCAATGGGAAGAAATCCTCGACGCCAAGGAAGAAGGCATGGCTCTGCGCGCTGAAGCTGAAGAGATCCGTGACGCCAAGGAAGAAGGCGTCCATATTCACGCTCTGTCCAACCCGGTCGAAATCATCGGCGAGAACGGCAAGGTCAAGGCCGTCCGCTGCATCCGGATGGAATTACGGGAATTCGATACCAGCGGCCGTAAAGTGCCCTACCCCGTCAAGGGCTCCGAGTTCGAAATCCCGGTGGATACCGTCATCGAGGCCATCGGCCAGCAGCCTGATACCTCGTTCGCCGGTAAGACCATGTCGGCCAACCGGAACGGCACGCTCATCGTCGATGCCCGCACCATGCAGACCAGCGTTCCCGGCGTCTTCGCCGGCGGCGATGTGGTCACCGGTCCCAAGACCGTCATCGAGTGCATCGAGGCCGGGCAGAAAGCCGCCGCGTCCATCGCCAAGTATCTCCAGGCCAAAAAGGGACATTTCGTCCGCAACGAGGGGTCCGCCATCGACTACCCGATGACCGCCCCGACGGATGCCGAGCTGGCGGAAAAGAAACGGGCGCCCGTCAACAAGATACCGGCTGCCGTCCGCAACCGGACGTTCGTTGAAGTGAGTATGACCATGAACCCGGAAGAGGCGATGGCGGAAGCCTCCCGGTGTCTGCGCTGCGATATCGAATGAACCTGAGAGATAAGCGCGGACGAAGCCGGCGCGCTACCGGCCAGTGCAAGGAGGCAATGAGTGGTCAAGGTAACCATCGATAATAAAGTAGTTGAAGTCCCTGAGGGGACCAGTATATTGAACGCGGCCAAACAGGCCAGCGTTAACATCCCGCATATCTGTTATATGGAAGGTCTGACATCGGAAGGCGCCTGCGGTCTCTGTGTCGTCTCTATCGCCGGTGAGCGCAGTCTCACCCGTTCCTGCGTCCGGCAGGTCGCCGAGGGCATGAATATCACCACCTCGAACCCGGAAATACGGAAAATCCGCAAGACCATCGTCGAACTCATGCTCGCCCAGCACACCCAGGGCTGTTTCGACTGCGAGCGCAATCAGGTCTGCGAACTGCTCCAGTTGGCTTACGACCTGAGGGTGGATTCTTCCCTGATGGAAAGGACCGAACCCTGCTACCAGATCGATGAGAGCAGCCCGTCCATCGTCCGGGACCCCAACAAGTGCATTCTCTGCGGCCGCTGTATCCGCGTCTGCCAGGAAGTACAGTCCGTCGGCGCCATCGATTTCATCAATCGCGGCGATGACAGCATCGTCACCACGTTCATGAACCGCGGTCTCGGCAACAGCGAATGCGTCAACTGCGGTCAGTGCATCCACGTGTGCCCGGTCGGCGCTATCAGGGAACGCTCCAGTATCGAGGAAGTCCAGAAAGCTATCGATAATCCGGAAAAGCACGTCGTCGTCCAGGAAGCCCCCGCCGTCCGCGCCGCCCTCGGCGAGGACCTCGGACTTCCCAAAGGCACGCTGGTCGCCGGAAAGATGTACGCCGCCCTTCGTCGTCTCGGATTCGATGCCGTGTTCGACACCAATTTCACCGCGGACCTCACCATCATGGAAGAAGGCAATGAACTCGTTAAACGTATTACGGAAAACGGTACCCTGCCGCAGATTACCTCATGCTGCCCCGGCTGGATCAAGTTCATGGAGCATTTCTACCCGGACCTCATTACCCATGTCTCCACCTGCAAATCCCCCCAGCAGATGTTCGGCGCGCTGTCTAAAACCTATTATGCGGAAAAGAAGGAGATCCTTCCTTCGAGCATCGTCTCCGTTTCCATCATGCCCTGCACGGCCAAGAAGTTCGAGTGCCAGCGACCGGAGATGGACGATAGCGGCTACCGCGATGTAGATTATGTCCTGACTACCCGCGAGCTCTCCCGCATGATAAGAGAGGCAGGGATCGATTTCGCCAACCTGCCTGATGAAAAGCCCGAGAAGATGATGGGCCTGTACTCCGGCGCCGGCACGATATTCGGGGCCAGCGGCGGCGTCATGGAAGCCGCTCTCCGGACAGGCTACAAGATCGTCACCGGCAAAGAACTGGAATCACTGGATATCAAACCGCTGCGCGGCCTGGAAGACATCAAGACCGCCTCCGTCCCCGTCGGCGAGATAACCCTTAATGTAGCGGTCGCCCACGGTCTCGCCAACGCCCGTGTTCTCCTGGATGAGATCAGGGCGGGCAAATCTCCCTACCACTTCATCGAGATCATGGCCTGCCCCGGCGGGTGTGTCGGCGGTGGCGGGCAGCCCATCGGCTATGACATGAAGGTCAGGGATACCCGCAGCGACGTACTCTATCAAGAGGACAAGAACCTCAAGGTGCGCCGCTCCCATGATAACCCGGCCGTCCAGCAGCTTTATGCTGAATACCTCGGCAAACCCCTCGGTGAAAAGTCTCACCACCTGCTCCACACTGGCTATTCACCACGTGTCTGCCACTACCGGGACATGGCGGAAAGCAACAAGTAACAAGAATTCCTGTTGTTCTGATTGAAGCCGGCGGCAATTGCCGCCGGCTTCTCTTTTATTGTCCTGTCCGGACTCACCTCGCCCGCAAAATCCAATAACGCTGATGTCAAACCTGCATCAGGACTAATTTTTCGTTGCTCCAAACTCTTGTACTATCAATTTTCATCGATCAGGCGTTTTATGTAATGGTTGAATCAAAATATCGTATCTATATTGGAATGGAACTCTACAGGAGGAACAGGATGCGGAAAGCAATAGCGTTTACAGCAGTTTCTGTATTGATCGTTGTCTCTATCCTGGCTTCTGGATGCGCAGCACCAGAGTCGCTCACGGGACCTGATTACATTTCGACAACCGTCACTAACTCTTCTACGACCTCCGTTGATGTCAGCAACTCCATCCTGTCCTTCATCGTGGCAACGCCGATCCCACCGGCTTCTGATCCTACCCCGGCTTATCGACCTCCTGCTCTCAAAAACATTCCAAGCTTTACGACGGTTAACGAGACATTGTCCTTCGGTGAATCTCAGTACGGAATTATCCTCCCTTCGGGATCGATCATTTATCACTGGAAGAACAAAATAACTGAAGTCATCGGACCTGACGACTCCATTATTTTCATTTGCAGAGACACTGAAGTCGCTCAGATTCCTACGCCTGGCGGCGGTCCGCAACCCGTCACCAGAGTTCTTGGAGTTCCCAATGGGGGTATGATAAGTGAAGACCCGGAGAATGAAAACATCATCAGGGTATTTGACGGGAAAAACCTCATTGGTACTATTGTGACAAAATCCGAGGACTTTCCCTATGCGCCAACACAAATCCTGAATTCCAGTCAGCAATACTTTGCCGAAGGCAGGTTTGCTGACGGGTCTTCAGGTAACATCACGTCTCAGGTCACATGGAATACTTCAAACCCCGCTGTTGCCAGCGTCTCTCCTGATGGAGTGGTGACAGCCCTGAGTGAAGGGACCGCCAACATCACGGCATCTTTTCAGGGAATCACCAGCCTTCCGGTCCAATTGACCGTTAATTCACTGGTATCTATTACAGCGTCCAGTTGGAGCGGTATCGGCGCACCGAGGACTCTCACCAGCCTGCCGGTTGGCGCCACCTGGAAGGTCTTTGCTTCGGGGACGTATTCTGACGGCTTTGAAAACGACCTCACTGATGACGTAGTCTGGACCAGTTCCAATCCTCAAGTAGCCGCTATCGATCAAACCGGTACCATTACCGGAATCTCTGCCGGAGGAGTTACAGTCACAGCCTCTCTCTACGGGATAACCAGCCCACCGATTTCCTTTAGCGTAGTATCGTTGTCTGCAATCGAGGTTTCGGTACCTGAACAACTGACGATTGGTGAAAAGATTTGGTGTTCCTGCTCCGGGATCTATTCCGATGGCTCGACGCAAGGCATAGTTTCTGAGGTGACCTGGAGTAGTTCCTATCCTTCAGTGGCCGTCATTTCCGCCGACGGCCTGCTTACCGCCATAGCGGAAGGAACCACGAAAATCACCGCTTCTGCGAATGGAATCGTCAGTGAACCGGTTACTTTCACGGTTGTAGCGAATTAGGTTTTATTCATAACGGGACTTATGTGGAAATTGCATATAAACGCTGGCCTTCGGTGGTCATGAAATCGCTCTTTTGATTGACGTCTCCGGCATCTGCATCTATACTTACATCGTAGCGTGTGAGGAGGTAAGGATGATGAAACAATATAAGCTTCCGGTTATTTTGCGTCAACCGGACGACGATACTGAAAATATGTACCTTGCTGAAGTACCTTCATTACCGGGTTGCCGGGCGTGGGGCAACACTCCGCCTGAAGCAATGGAATACCTCCAGGATGTCGCCAATAAGTTCATCCTCTCGTATAAAGAACACGGTGATCCGCTCCCTACTGACATTCAGGAAATCGCCCTGGAACTGGTAGCGTCGCGACCAACGACAACTGAAGTCATGGTCTTCCTTTGAACTACCACGAATTGACCCGGAAATTGAAGGCTCTCGGTTGCGTTCTGGACCATCGCGCCAAGGGAAGTCACGAAATCTGGAGGAATTCCCTTACCGGCGCCCGCACAACAATTCCCTATTGGGGGAGCAGAGACTTGAAACCCGGCACGATATCTTCGATTCTTCGGGACCTCGGTATCCGCAGAGAACAACTATAACTCAGTTCAATCCCACCCTCATTCCGGCTTCAGGCTGGAATCTCTTCAGTCGCGCATCAGTAGTAGTCAACTGCAACTATAATAACTTGTCATTCCCGTGAAAACGGGAATCCATCTCCGCAGCGGCCATACTCCGCTTTCGCCCAAATATACTTGCTTCCGCAATTAGAATCATCTCCATAGCCCAGGGAGACCGAGAGGGATTCCCTTCTCCTCATAAACCCCGTAGGGCGGCTCCCGCTTCGCGGCAGCCGCCGCCAATCGGATCTTGCCGGCAGCGGGCTTGTTCTGTCTCTTGAAGCTTGCTTCTGTTGATTAACAATGACCATAGACGCTAAAATTAGCCTGACCGGATGAACGGAGGAGAGTATATGCTGGCACAGGTTGTCCTGACCCCAACGGAATCGAAAAAACTCGTTTCCCTCGCTATCGCCCGAATGGACATCGTCAAACGGGCCGCGCGGGACGGTATGGTTATCATGCATCCCAGCAGCAGTACCTATTTCATTTTTGAAGAACTGACCGGCATGAGACCTAAAACCAACTACTGGGTGTGCGGCGTGGTCGCTCCGAGAGGTACCTGTGTGGAGATGGCGATGCTGTTCGGCGGGCATTCTCCATCACCGGAAAACTACAATCCGAAAGATCTTCGGGGTCTCTGGGCCATCAGGAAAGGCGAGGTCATCCTTGAAGCAACCCTCTCCGAATTACTCGAGCAAATGACCGCTGATGACGTCTACATCAAGGGAGTGAACGCGCTGGATACGCAGGGCAAAGCCGGTATCCTGATCGGCGAACCCGTCCAGGGCGGCGCCCTGGGAGTCGTCCTCTCCGCCTGGAGAAAAAAACAGTTCACCCTCATCTATCCCGCGGGACTGGAGAAACTGATACCCATTCCCATCGACCAGGCGGTAAGAGAAGCCAGGAAAGCCCAGTACGAATACGCCATGGGCCTGCCCGCCGGTCTCTTCCCCTGCCCGGAGGGCGAGGTCGTCACCGAGATTGACGCCGTTGGACTCTTGAGCGGGGCAACGGCGGTACCGATAGCTGCGGGCGGACTTGGCGGAGCTGAAGGCGCGGTGACCCTCGTCATCAAAGGAACCGATGAACAGGTGAAATGCGCGATTGAGCTTATCGAGCGTTGCAAGGGAACAAAACTGCCCGCATTACGCCTCTGCAATTGCAGCGATTGCCCGGTCCCCGACTGCAAGTTCCCGGTGGGGGACAAGCACTGGGCCTAGCCCGTGTCGAACAACACCGGAGTCCGTCCTGAGCGCCCATCATTCCGGCTTCCCCAATCAGGGTAGCGCGGGCGTCCCTGCCCGCGGTCCTTATTTGTGCCTTGAGCGAATGAACCCGCTTTATCAGCACTATGTCCGATAAGCTCCCGTTTTACTGTCTTAAATCTGTGTTTCCGATATTTGGTCTCTAATCTTCACTCTCAACAAAAAAGTGACAAAACGTTCTTGACAATTTCCGTACATGTGTTCTATGATTGAACTCTGGCTACCCCTGGAAAAAACTGAAAGGAGGCGCTGGCCATAGCTCCCGGTCCTGCCGGATGAGTGCGGCAAAAAAGCAGAAAAAAACAACAACCGAATAAGGTCTGAAGGGAAAAGGAAATGTTGTTGGGAAGTTATTCTTCTCTCCCGGACGGCGTAAAAGCCCTCAACCTCTCGGAACAGTACTCCCGGAGCATCCCTTCCCGGTCTCTGACGGCGGTCTCCTGCAGGGTCCCGTCTTCCAGCCTGAACAGCCGGTCGCCCAGCCGGATCGCCTCCATGACGTCATGGGTCACATAGACCACCGTGGTATGGCGCTCTGCAAGGATTTTCCCCAGCAGCATGAGCAGCGAGTCCTTCATCTCCACATCCAGGCTGCTGAACGGCTCGTCCATCAGGATTATCTCCGGCTCGATGGCAAACGCCCGCGCGATGGATACCCGCTGCACCATGCCGCCGCTGAGCTGCCCCGGATAAGAACCGGCGTGGTCCGCCAGCCCGACCTGTTCCAGCCACCGTGTGGCGTTGTCCCTGGCCTCCGCCTTCTCCTGACCGGCCGACCGCAGCACCAGCGCTACGTTCTCCCGGGCGGTATGCCACGGCAGCAAACGGTGGTCCTGGAATACGAACCCCGTCCGCCTCCCGCTGACACGGATGGTACCGGTATCCGGCCTCAGCGTTCCGGCTATCAGCCTGAGCAGCGTCGTTTTTCCGCAGCCGGACGGCCCGGTCAATGTGACGGTTTCGTTCTTTCCGATGGAAAAACTCACATCGTTAAGGACGGGCTTTCCGCTGAAGGACCTGGAAACATGCTCGAAGCTGATCATGTCGCCCTCTGCCAACGCAGCAGGACATGACGCACGGGCCGCAGCAGGCCGAATTCGATAAGAGCCAGCAGGCCGAATGTCAGGATGATCCAGGCAAACAGGTCCGGTGTTTTCAGGAACGTCCAGGACAGGTACAAGCTGTGCCCGATGCCGTCCCGCGCCCCGAGGAATTCCGCCAGGACCGCCGCCCTCACGCCGATACCGGCTGCCAGCGTCAGTCCGGCCATGGCCGCCGCCCCGATGCCTGGTAAATAGATGTGGCTCAGCCTCAGACCGCGAGGCATGCGATAGACCTCCGCCATCTCGATGAGCCGCCGGTCGATGGCCTGCATGCCCTCGACAGTGCTGACATAGGTGAACGGCATCGTGATGATGCCGGTCATGAAGATGACCTGTGTGCTGCCCAGCCCGAACAGCAGCAGGACGATGACGAGGATGATGATCGAAGGGACCGTCATCACGACCCAGCGCATCGGCTCGAGAAAGACCTGTAAACGGCGGTCCAGACCCGCGCCGATGCCCAGCAGCCCGCCCGCGATGCTGCCTCCGATGACCCCGAGCAGTATCCGTACCAGGCTGATGCCGAGCTGCCGCCATATGTCCCCTGTGGTAATAAGCTGCCAGAGTGACAAGGCGGTATCGGCGGGAGAAGCAATGATGATGTCCGGCAGGGTCATCGAGAGAACCTGCCAGATGATGAGGAGCGCCGCGACACCGAGGACGACCCACAAAATGCGGCCTGATGACCTCCCGGTCCGGCTGTTATCCCTGGCTTCCATAGTAGAAGGCGTCATCCGGCAGTTCGCCCCCGATATAGTCCGGTGAAAGTTCCGCCATAGCCTCGAAGAAACGCTGGATGTCCGTCCGGGCGTCCTCCGCAGGAACATAGTCCCAGTCGATGTTCTGCATCGATTCGGTCAGTACCTCGGCGGTGAACCCCTGCTCGGCCAGTACCCTGGCGCCGAGTTCACCGGCTTCTTCAGGATTGTTCAGCATCCACTCGATGGCTTTCTCGTATTCCTCCCGGAACCTGCGAACGACCTCGTCATCCCCGGCCATGTCCCCGAGCACTACGGTCCCCGCGATGGCGGAGCGGCTGTTTCCGCCGGTGGCGATTTCCCATTCCGTTCCCATATTCAGATTACGGTACAGAGTGATACCGGAAGCGGATGCCCTCCTGAGGACGGACGTCGCTGACGGCTCAGAGAGCAGCGCATAGTGTTCCTGGCCTGAAAGCAGAAGCTGCGAAGCCTGGACCGGGTCCGGTGCGTAGTAAATGTCGATGTCCGTTTCCGGGTCTACCCCTTGATTGGCGAGGACATAACGGAAGATGGCGTCCGGTACGGCCCCCTGGTAAGGGACCACCACGGTTTTCCCGGCCAGGTCCGTAACAGACTCGATGTCCGGGTCGTCACTGACCACGAACAGGATGTTCCAGATGGAACAGTCCAGCAGTTGCAGGGTGATGTCGCGGTTGAAAAAAATCGCCGCGGAGGTGGTCGGCAGGGAAAGGAAGTCGCCCTGCCCTCCCGCGATGATGGCCTGGAGTTGCGCCGGCGTCGACCAGGTGGTCAACGTCGTTTCATTCGCTACATCGTTGAGGCTGTTGTTTTCCTCCATGTACGCAAGGGGAATCGAAAGCGGACCGATGGTCCCGACCAGCCGCACGGTCTCCAGTTTTTCTCCACCGTCATTTGAAGCACAGCCCGCCAGGAAGACTGTAAGAGTAACTATGATACAACTCAACAGCCTAAGTTTCACTACCGCCTCCCCGTCTCGTATTCATACAGCACGGTTTCCTGTTTCCATTATAGTATGATTACGGGATGCACGCGAACGCAGCAGTGAAAAGAAAAAAACAACCGTTACAGCCAGGCCTCTTCTCAGCTCCGGATAAGATAGCTGACCGTACCGCCGAAGCTCGTATTATGGCGGAAAGAAAGAATGATATAGACGATGTTATAGACATCCGTCGGCGTATACGTCTCGAAATCGGCCGAAGTATCGCCCGGTTCGACGAACGTCGAGATATTGAACGTATCCAGGTCGATGCCATTGAGGCTGGGGTTGTCCAGTGCGTTCGAATACGAATTGAACACATTATCCTCGGGATTGACGATATCACCCAGGAGATGGCCGTTCAATCTCACACAGTCACCGGTATAGTGCGAGTCACCTTCTCCTACGAAACAGGTCAACCTGCTGCCGGCGGGGTTGGGGGGCGTCAGGAACCCGGTAATCGGCAGGTTGACTGTATCGCCGCCGCCGACGTAAGTAAAATCGTCGTACAGGTACATCTGGTGGCCTTCCACTTCCGGGCTCGTGTAGATAAGTATCAGCGACCACCCCGCATATGCCCACTGGGCGTAACTTGTATCCGTGTCGGGAATACCAAGCGGATACCCGGTAGCGCCGCTCGGGTACAGGGGAACCGAAAACCCGGGATCATCCGGTCTTGACCTCAATACGTGGCCGAGGGTGTACGTACCGCTGCCGTTGGCGCCGAGTTCGCTATTCTCTATCATCGCGTTGATGAAATCGGTAGCATCGTAGAAACAGGAATAAGAATAGGTCGTTCCTTCGTTCTGGTCTACCTGCTGGCGGTCAGCTACGATCTCCTGGCCGTTGAACATCACATGGTTAACCCCAAAATCCTCCCGGTATATCCTGATGTTGTCGATAAACGCATACTCGTCGCCAAAATAATCGGAGCCGGTAAACCCGTCCAGGTAGAACCTCAGGCGAAAATCATCTGTCAGGTAGCCGTTGGGGATAACGCCGGAAAAATCGCTGATCCAACTTCCGCCCTGGAAGGCTGTACTCAGCGCCCCCCAGGTTGCGCCGCCATTGGCGGAGAACTGATACTGGAGCTTGTCCAAAGACTCCAGATAGCCTCCTGAGGATTGGTCCCAGGAAATCTGGACTTCGGTTCCCTGATAGGCACTGAGATTGACACTGTAATCCATCTGGAGGTAGCGGTCCGCCTCATCATTATCCGTATCATGGTGACCACGGAATTGACTTTCATAGATATCCCAGTCCGCTCCGAACAACCATCCGTTCTCGTTATCCTGACGTACTTCTATTCTGATATTGTCAAGGTAGGCATTTTCGTCGGTGAAGTCCTGGAGGAAATATTGTATACGGAACCCGCTGGTCAGGTAATCAGCCGTCAGGTCCCGGGTAAACGGGCTGAGCGGATCGTCAATGGAGAAGGCTGTCTCCCAGTCGCTCCAGGTCAAGCCGCCGTCGCCGGAAAGCCTGTACAACAGGGCGTCCTGGTCGTCCTCAATGCTTCCGCTCTCGTCCTGGCTCCAGGCCAGCCTGATATCTCCTTCCTCGTACACGCTAAGATCGATATCCTCTTCAAGCGTCAGGTAACGGTCACTTTCATTCCCTGCGTGGTGGCCCCGTAATTGACCGGATTCCACGTCCCAGTCCGCCCCGGCATTCCACCGGCCGGTTTCCCGGCAGGAGAGCGAGATATTATCGATGTAAGCGTATTTCCCGCTCTCTCCAAAGCCATCGAGGTAAAAACGCAGCTTGAATTCAGATGTAATGTATTGATAGGGGATATAGTATACCCAGGGGCTTACAGGACTGTTACCGCGGAATGCATCTTCTAGAACGCTCCAGGTTGCGCCTCCATCGCCGGATACCTGGAACTGTAAACCATCACTGCTTGAAAGATAGCCGTCTTCGTACTGGTCCCAACTGAGGCGTACCGTTTGTCCGGCATAGGTGCTCAGATCGATGTTTTCCATTATCGTCAGGAAGCGGTTGGCGTCTGTACCGGAATGATGGCCGCGGAACCGGCCCGAGATCACCTGCCAGTCCCCGCCGGCATCCCAGGTACCGCTTTCGAGGCGTGATATCGTGACATTATCGATATAGGCGTTTCTGCCGGAAATCCCGAATCCAGCCAGATAAAATTGCAGCCTGAACTGGGAGGTGGCGTACTCAGAAGGTATTGGATGGGTGAACGGACTCACGGGATTGTTCCCCGAAAAGGCGCTTTCCCACCCGCTCCAGGACAGGCCTCCATCCCCGGATATCCGGAATTGCAGACCATCACTGCCGGAGAGATTTCCTTCCTCGGTCTGTTCCCAGCTTAACTGAAGCGACTGTCCCGCGTATGTGCCGAGATCGATGTTTTCTGATAATGTCAGGTAGCGGTTGGCGTCTGCGCCGGAGTGATGGCCGCGGAACCGGCCAGAGACTACCTGCCAGTCCGTGCCGGCATCCCATCCTCCGGACAGAGGAGCGCTGAAAGTGACATTATCAAGATAGCAGTATTCGCTGCTTCCGCTGAACCCTGTAGCAAAGAACCTCAGCCTGAAATCTGCAGCGAGGTATCCATCGGGGACAACCACGTTCTTTCCGACAGGTGTCGAACCGATGTCATCGCGGAAAGCCTCGTTGAGTCCTCCCCAGGCGCCGTTGCCGTAGAACTGGTAGTATAGCCGGTCGTCAGATTCGAGAGTACCAGATTCATATTGTTGCCACGTGACGGTGACATCGCCTGACCCAAACGTACTGAGATCGATCTCCCCGCTATCCAGGGTAACCGTGCTCTGCGGATAAGTTTCGGGTAAATCCCCTGGATCTGCGCTGGAATTACGCGCCCGGAACGCGCCGGAAGATATGGACCAAACGCTGCCTTCTTGCCAGTGGTTGAAGTTGCCGCAGCTGTCCGACCAGATGGTCGAGATACCGTCGAGGGAAGAACAGTCATCCTGGAACATAGCCTGATACATCGGCAGTTCCGAGCAATCGTCCTGCCAGAACGCCTGCCACCCGGGGAGTTCTGAGCAATCATCCTCCCATACCGGGTCCCACTGATCGCCGGAGACGACATCGTTAAATATTTCTATCTCGTGTATTCTGTCTATCCAGCCGGACCAGTAGAGCCTGGCGGATTGTATAGTGGCGGTCTCGGGCAGATCGTCTTCTGCTACGACCGCACTGCTCTCGCGGAAAAGGCGGTCGCGTTCGTACTGGTTCGACGTTGCCGTCATCAGCGTGTTGCCGACAGCCAGGTAGTCCCCATTCATCGCAGAATCGAGGTCTCTGACCTCACTCTTCCCCACGTAGCCCTCGACGCAGGTATCTCCGGCTGTACCCGTGATATGGAAGATCCGTGTGTCGGCATCCCAGGTATACGGAACGTCCAATGCACCGCTTGTCGTGGCCCAGGACACTGCCGCCGGCCTCTGGTCTTGCTCCTGGGCGATGTAATCGAAAGTAATAGTACTGATTACGGCAGTGCCTTCTGTATCTACATCCGGCCCGAATTCATCCACGGGAACAGACCAGAAATCCCACAGGACCGCCTGGCCGCTGGCATGCGGGAATACATCGACCGATTGCGGGTAATATGACGCGCCGGTATCCTGTTCCAGGTTGCAGCTTCCTTCCACGTAAGTGAAACCGGGTGGCAGCCATAATCCCAGCGTTTCTATTTTCGGGTCATTGGTACCGTCCGGGAAAAAGCTCAGGCGGATGCGGTACGTATTGCTCTCAGCCGGAGCGCTGCCTGAAAGCATCAGCAGGCCGTTTTCAATGATTGTTCTGGCTTCGATATCGCTGGGAGGCGTAATATTGCTGGGTATCCAGACATTTTCTAACGCAACATTGACAGTGTAGCCGTTGACGGTTCCTTCAAGGTCGTAGTCCCAGGTTGTCTGGAAGTCATATTGCTTGTACGATGAACCGAAGATACTGGAAAAATCATCATACCTGGCGTACCAGATACCATCATTGATGCCGGACTCAGCGGCGTAGAGTTGGCGGGTATTGTCCTCGTAGATCATGCTGGTCTTGAACCCGGTACTCACATAGGACAGGACCGGCGGGACTACCAGCGCTGCCAGCGCCATGAACACGAGAACGAGAGCCATGGCCGCCCCCTTCTCGTTCCTCGCCGCCCGTTTCCAACCTCTTGGCATCTTGTGTTTATCAGTACTCATGGCTACATTCGTGACCTGGGAAAGAATAAAGAGACCCTTGTCTCGCTCTTACGAGACGTCTCTCCACCGTATGTCGTTATTTGTATCATGATCGCGTTGCCGGTCAGCGTGGCATCGTTATCGGCATCGGAGGTCAAACAGGTGACCGCGTTGAGGTCCGTGGTCGTCCAGATGCCCCGGGTATGAACTGAAGCAGCGGTAACCACCAGCCTCCCGTCATCGGATGCGGTCCAGGTATCGGAATCCCTGGTAGCATTACCACTCACCGCCATCGTGACACTCCCGGAACTGGTGACCAGAAGACCATTATCCTCTGCTGCTCCGCCGAATATCGTAAATGAATCACCGATATCCGGCAGGTGGAAGGTGCCCTGGTCCATATACCGGCACGTTGTGTTGGAGGTAACATCGAGATAGTTGGCGACGATGGTTTGCTGGGGTGCGCCGCTGTTTATGACCTGCGTACGGACCAGGCTGGTGCCGGACATCGAGTAGTTAACGGAATATGTGGTCCCGTCCCACTCTATCCATGCAAGCTCGATGGGAAAGCCGCTTTCCTTACCGAGTTTCACCGTCTGGGCCTGCGGGATATCTTTTGCCAACCACTGCATGGCGTTTTCCACCTGCTTGATGGCAGTGATGTACTCAGAGCTGTTCGCACCGACACGGACTGTTTGTGTAATGCCGGCGTTGATGGCAACAGTCAGCAGCCCGAGAATGGCGATAACCACTACCAGTTCCACGAGAGTATATCCCGCCTGCTGTTTACGGAGGATTGAAATAATCAGTCGTTTCATCGGTTGGCTTTTATGATCTCCAGGCTCGCTGTCGGATCGCCGTGATGGAAAATGGTCACTACGATTTTCTGCAAATTTCCCAGCCGGTAAGGAGTCACGTCTATGCCTGCGGTATAATCCGGAAACATAGCCGGTATAGGCGCCGGAGCATAAGATAGCGAATAGGGCTTTTTCATAACTGTCTCGATTTGACTGCGAGCCAGTTGTTTGCCGATTTCCTGTTCGTCCGCCGTCGGGACCGCCCGGTAGATCCCCGTCATCCCTCCCATCAAAACAGCGCCGATGATCCCCAGCAGGGCGATAGCGATGATCGTCTCAATCAGTGTCACACCTCTTTCGCCCACAGCCCGCTCGCGGAAACTCTTCAAGCGGCGCCCTGGTAACCTGCTTCCTGTCCTGATACCCTTTAAACCAGGTTTCATAGCGCCGGACCGTCTCCAGAAAACTGAGACCCGTTGCCACGGTTCGTTCCCCCGAGGGATTTACCCGAGGCGGCATCGCTGTTTACGGGCGGCCGAAAACCTCCAAGATTACGAACCACCCGGGATTTCGCGCTCTTCCCTGCATCCAGTTTCTCCACGAGATGCGCGGAATCGGTGCAATATAGTAAAGCATGATCCCGGCTGATGATACCCTGTTTATAGAGGTTGAAAACCACGTTATCCAGGCTCTGCATCCCGGCTTCTGAAGAACCCTGGATGACATTCATGATCTGGTAGTTTTTCTTGGTACGGATCAGGTTACTGATAGCTTCCGACTCCAGCAGGACTTCCACCGCTGCCACTCGCCCGGGACAGTCTATCCGGGGTATCAGTTGCTGGAACAGGATACCGCGCATCGTTGTGGCAAGTTGCAACCGGACCTGGTCCTGTTGATGGGCGGGAAATACATCGGTGATCCGGTCGAGCGCCTGTATAGCGTTCGAGGCATGCAGCGTCGTCAGCACCAGGTGCCCGGTCTCGGCGGCGGTCAATGTCGTGGCTATCGTATCCAGGTCACGTATCTCACCCATCAGGATAACATCCGGGTCCTGACGGAGAGCCTGCCGAAGGGCGATATTGAACGATTTGGTATCGGTCCCAACCTGCCGCTGGGAAAATGAACAGAGAATGTCTTTGTGGACATACTCGATCGGATCTTCGATAGTTATGATGTTGCGCCGGGTATTCTGGTTCATGTAACCGATAATCGCCGCCAGCGTCGTGCTTTTGCCGGAGCCGGACGGTCCGCAAATCAAAATCAGTCCACTCTCGATAAGCGCCATTCTTTTACAGACATCCGGTAAACCGAGTTCCTCGATGGTGGGGATCCGCGTTTGCACCTGGCGGCACGCCATGCAGATACTGCCCCGCTGCTGGTAAGCGCTGAAACGGAACCGCCCCAGTTTTTCATCGGCATAACTGAAATCGAGTTCAAGCTCAGCCGCGAACAATTCCCGTTCCTGAGGCGTGGTCACCTGTGAGAACAGCTCCTGGATACCGCTCTCGGTGAGAGGTTCGGTATCTTCAACAATGGATAACTGGCCGTCTACCCTGACCATCGGCCGGGAATCCACCTTGAAATGAATATCGCTTCCCTTAAGTTCCAGCAGCCTTCTGAGAAAATCATTAATGTTGATCATATCGGATTCCGTTCCGGGTATGTCAGTCGTCGTACCCTATCGAGATTCTGAATGTAAACCCCCGCAGGTCTGGCGCGCCGATCTCTTCGAGTCTGGGAGCATAACCGGCTGTCTCAAGGGCCTGCACATAGTCAACTACCTTGTATGGCGTATCAGTAAAACCTGTAAGTCTGACGCTGGTGTCGCTCATGTCCATAGCGACCAGATAGGTATCCCCCGGGAGGGCAGTCCTTATCTTATCAATGTTGTCTACATATAATCCCTGGTTTGCACACAGCGCTTCCCGGTTCGCTTTTTCACTCAGGACCCTATGCTGGGTGCTCTCTATTTTTTTAAGGAGGTCGGCTTGCTGAGATTCCGCTTTTTTCGCCTGGATCAGTTCATTATTGAGACGCTGGGCCTCCATTTGAAGAGCGTCTTTCTCCACGTGGCTGTCCGAGTACGCGGAATTGACTGTCCAGCCGGCCATGGCGATGACGAAAACGGTGACGGGCACGGCGGCGAGCCAGGCGGGCACACGGGCAGGACGGCTCCGGAACCTGCCGTTGAGGATATCTATATTGACATCGCGGTAGTGGCTGATGTCACCTGTTGAGGAATTCCGTTTTTTGCTTTCTCTCATGAACAGCCCGATGTTGGTCGCAAATGCGTGTGGACTGAAGGAAAGCGGGTAACTGAACGGAAATTCCAGCACTTCGACCGCATGTCCTGTTAGACGGCTGATCCTGCCGACAAAGCTTTCATCATCGCCGAGGTTCCTGGTTTCCCCGTACGCCTGAGCTACAAGGTCACCCGTCACGATGATAGGAAATTCCGCCAGGTCGACTCCCTTTTCCATATTGGCCTGCAGGAAGGAAATCAGCTTCATAAGCTCATTAGCGAATTGGTCAATATACTCGGCGGCGTTCTCCCGGGTATACTCGATGACAGCGGAATGCATCTCTTTGATATGCCCATTGCTGGTCAGAACGATGTCCATATGTTCGTCATCGAGACAGGCGATAATAGCGTTCGGCGCGGAAGCCAGCCTAGCAACCGCGAGCGGTACCAGGTCCATAGCCCAGTCCTTGATATCGGCGGCTTTCATGGCAGCTATGACTGAATCCACCAGTTCGCGATCGACACCGAGTATAAAGTAATCGACCCCTGCCGGTTTTTCTTCCAGGGGCGCCCATGAAACATACAGGTCTTCAACAGAGATGGCCATTTCCCCCTGGAGAGAACGCATTATCGCTTCTTCTACCCGGTCTTCTTTGAGAAATGGAAGATCGATGACGCGGTAGGCATACGGCAGTCCGCTGAGAGATACAGTTACCCGGTTTTTGGGCAGGTGCTGGTTCTCGAACATTTCGGCTATAATCGCGCCGATCTTCTCCGGTTCGAGAATATGTGAGTCTTCGACCAGTCCGGCTTCGAGCGTATTGCTGATCCATGACTTGATCGCCGAGCCATTGCTCACGACAAGCTTGATTTCATGCGGCGTAATATGCAGCGTTGTCTTGATCATTTATTCACTTTCCCTCGATTAACGTCTGTACATGGAAACAACCAGTGTTCCCTGTACTTCCGACGGTTCCTCCCGGTCCCCGATGGCATCTCCGTTGAGCTGGAGACTGGCGGTGACAACCGACTCGATGTCACCGGTTTCAAGAGTGGTGATGAAGTTTTCAACGTCATTGAGTTTTCCCGTCACCAGCACCTGGATCTGGTACACCTCATACCCGCCGGATGCCGGAGACCAATCGGTCGTATGCAGAGGTACGATGGTTATCGTAGTATTATCGGCTATGGACAGCATCGTATCGATAAATCCGGGGATATAGATGTCCTCCGGGAATTCGGTGGATTCATACTCAAGCTGCGCTTCGAGTTCTTCCAACTGGTATTGCAGCGTGGGGTCGATCTCCGGGTGATTTTCTATCTCTTTTTGTGTTTTCTCTATCTGCGTAGTAAGCGCATCCCGTTCTTCTGCAGAACGCGCCCAGGTGATATCATAGACAAAACCTGTTCCCCACCAGAGAAAAACGGCGAGAAAAGCGATGATGACACCGGCTATGATAATTCTTTTTCGCATTTTAACCTCTTTTATCCACGTCCTCCGGAACTAGCCTATCGAACCCGCGAGACTGTACATCGGCAAAATCGTGGAAAGCGCGATGAGCGCGATGGCTATACCGATGCCGATGGTGATGACCGGTTCGATGGTCGCAACGAAGGCCGCCCGACGTTCCGCGAGGGTTTTTTCCTGGGCGGCGGCAATATTCTCAAAAGCAAGCGCGATGTCACCGGTACGCTCTCCGATGGCTAGTTTTTCAACCTCCATCCGTGAAAAGACGTCCGTCTGCCGTATGACCGAGGTGAGTGACTGCCCCTGCAACAATTGGACCCGTGCGTGCAGCAGCGTATCCTTCAGGACACGGTTCCCCACCGTGCTTCCTGCATAATACAGCACCTGAGGCAATTTGAGACCGGACTTCAGTAGCATGGACGCCATATAGGAATAGGTCAGCATATTGGATGTCTGGACCATACCATGTACCACGGGTATCCGCAGCAGAAAATAATCGAGGTTCTTTTTACCTGTTTCGGTCCTCAGGTACAGCCAGAGGATGAGGGCAAGACCGGCAATCGTGGCAAATATGGCAAGAAGATTGTTGAGGGCAAAATCGGATAACGCCATCATCCCGGCGGTAAGAGCGGGCAATTCCGCTCCGGTAGAGCGGAAGACCTCGGACAGCGAAGGAATGATATACAGCACCAGGAACAACGCCACCCCGAAAGCCATCGTGAGAATGACGGCCGGATAAGAGAATACCCTCCGCAGCTTTTTCCTTGTTTCTATCCTCTTGTTCATATAATCTGCAAGATACACGAGCCCTTTTTCAAGGTTCCCGGACTTCTCGCTGGCGCTGATTACCTGGATGAACGTCTCGGAAAAAATACCCTGCTGGCTGATAGCATAGGAAAAGGAATTGCCATTGTTGATTGAGTCCATGATGGCGTCGATAACATTTTTCAGGGACTTGTTCTTGGTGACTTCGCTGATAAAATCCAGGGCTTTCATCAGGGCAATGCCTGATTCCAGCAACTGGGCGAGTTCATAGGAGAACTCCATGATCTCTTTTTCGGTAATTTTCCGCCGGGTCAGTTCAGCGACGACTTTTTCCAGGACCTGGTTCTCTTTTTGCTTGATGGACAGTATTCGTTGATAGCCCATTCGGCGGATCACCTGCTCCGCATTGGCTTCCGATACTGCAGAGATGGCGCCCGCCTTGATTGTCCTCTCCGGGGTATAAACCTGATATTGATATACGTTCACGTCCCGACTCCGTTTAAAAACCGACCGTGTGCAGGCATCGCATGACTTCCGATACCGTCGTGTCGCCTGCCTTGACCTTGAGCAGTCCGTCCTGCATGAGTGTGGTCATCCCTTTTTTTACAGCCATTTCCTTGATCTCGTCATAATTGCTGTGCCGCCGTACCGCGTCCCGGATTGTTTCGTCCATGACCATGAGTTCATATACCCCGGTTCGGTTTAAATATCCCGTGTGAGAGCAGAACTGGCACCCGGCGCCGTGATAAAGGACCGGGGCCTTTTCACCGGTCAATTCTTCATAAATGGCCGCATCCTCGGAATGGGCTTCGTTCTCGGTCTTGCAGTAGACGCAGATACGGCGGACCATACGCTGGGACAACACGCCGATGAGCGTCGATGAAATCAGGTACGCGTCGATGTCCAACTCCATCAATCTGAATAAGGTACTGACGGTATCATTTGCATGGATGGAAGCCATAAGCAGGTGGCCCGTGAGGGCAGCCTGGATAGCGGTTTTAGCGGTTTCCTGGTCCCTGATCTCACCGATGAGCACAACATCCGGATCGCTCCGCAGGATAGCGCGCAGCCCGCTCGCGTAGGTGATGCCGGCCTTGGCGTTGACCTGGGTCTGGTTGATGTTGTGGAAGGTGTATTCGATGGGATCTTCGATGGTGATGATGTTCGTTTCATTCTTGTCGAGTTCGTTGATACAGGCATAGAGTGTGGTCGTTTTCCCGGACCCGGTGGGACCGGCGACGAGCAGCATGCCGGCTCGTGACTTGAGGATATCCTTGACATGCGTTTCCGTTTCCGGGGACATCCCGAGTTCCGGCAGATTGTACAGCGACACGGATTTGTCCAGGAGCCTCAGAGTTATCCGCTCCCCGTTGGATGTGTTCAGCGTCGCCATACGAACATCGATATCGCGATTATCCACTTTGATACCGAATTGGCCGTCCTGCGGCCTCCGCTGTTCGGCAATGTCCATATCGGCCATGATCTTCAGCCTTGTCAGTAGAGAAGGGTATGCGGTCAGCGGAATAGAAAACATGTCGATGAGCGTGCCGTCGACCCGGAAACGTACCCGCAAACGGTTGTCCTGAGGTTCGAAATGTATATCGGAAGCTCTGTTCCTGGCTCCCTGCTGGATGATCATCTGTATGGTCTGGGTCACGGGAGACTCGTCCGAGTCCCGCATGAGGTCTTCCGCCCGGGTGTCCTTTTTACCCGCGATGATACCCATCTGCTGGGTGATTTCACCGCCGATGTGGTAGTAGAGGTCGATCGCCCGCTTGATCTCCTTGGGCAGGGCCAGTTTGACGATAACGCGCCGCTGGGAAATGGCGCGGAGTTCGCTGAGGGCGTGAATATCGTCCGGGTAAGCCATGGCAACGGTGACCGTACGGTTCGAAGTCTCCACGGGCATCAAGGTATATTTACGGGCTATGGATTCCGGAATAATGCTGACGGCTTCTGGCTCGATAACCGCTTCCCGCAGGTCCGTGAACTCGATGTTGAACCTTTCCTGCAGGACGCTGGAGAGGTTCTCCCAGGTGATGTTGCCAAGCTGCACCAGGATTTCCCCAAGACGCCCGCCTTTGTCTTTTTGAACGGCGAGAGCCGCCTGGATGTCTTCCTCTGTCGCCAGACCGCTCTCTATCATGAATGTGCCGATTTTCCGGCCCGTCAGGGTACGATATATGGTCTCTGCGTAAGTTGCCATGAAAGTCTCCTGCACCCCGTTCCTGCGCCGAAAGAAGCCCCGGACATGGTCCGTTTTAGGTCGCCGGTGAGTTGACCCGGCCTGTGTTACCGGGACCCACCTCTATCTTAGTATCGGGAGACTAGCTTTACTTCGGTGTTATCCCTCATTGAATTGGGTGTCAGACTTCAAAAGTAATGGACGGATTTTGCGTACTGTTTATAATCTTCCGGCTACTGTTCACAAAACGTTTATCACACCCGGTCTATGATGAAAAGACAGGCTAAACATGAACCAAACGTTGAAGAAGAGATTATTGAGCATCGTCCCGGCGGTGGTGCTGATCGGCGCCATTACCTTCTTTACGGCTGATGTCGCCTACTCCCTTTATGAACCGGACCGGGCAAAGATCGACCCTCCGGAATGCGGTGTGGCGACCATTAGCGGAGATATCAGCGTCATGGCGAAGGACGGTCTCACCTGGGATGCTTTTAGCGGAGATGCTGTCCTGGAACCGGGCAGCCGTTTGCGGACCGCGTCAGATTCCCGGGCATCGTTGACTTTCGGTCCCGGTACCATGACCACGCTCGAACCCGGCACCGATCTCATTATAGATACCATCACCCCCGGCAACGGGGCGCTTGGTGATACCATCATACTCAAACAGCGCTCCGGCAAGACATGGAATGAGGTCGAACCAAGGGATATCCTTCAGGATTTCGTCCTGCTGACCACATCAGCGGAACTGAAGGTCAAGGGTACCTCCTTTTCCGCTGAGATTGATGACGCCGGTTCTACCATCGTGAGATCGATGAACGGCTTGGTGCAGGTCTATGCGGAAGGCAAGCAAGTCGATCTTGCCGCCGGCTACATGACGCTGGTCGAAGAAGGCAAACCGCCCGCACAACCTTATCCCATTCCGGCGGCGCTTAATGAGCTCTCTTTCTCCACAAACGCCGAGGTAAATACGCTGGTGACCGCTCCAGCCGGCACGAGCAGCGGTTTCGCTCCGGAAGGTTCTTCCATCAACCAGATCGGCAGCTCTCTATTATCGACTGATGAACTCGGCACCCGGACGGTATACCTCAGAGAACCCGAGCCGGGCAACTATACCATCACCGTGAACGGTGCCCCGGATAGCGCCTTTAACTTGAAGATTGAAGGTCTGATCGCGGGAGAACCTGCGTTTAGCAAGGAACAGGAAATAACGTTGAATCCTGCTGGAAAGAAAGTCCTGTATTTCTCTTACAGCGAACTCGCCGCGGGAATTGACCCGGCTGCATCGTCAGGATCCGGCGCTCCTGCTGAATCGGATGCCGGTGTTAAACAGCCTGCCGGCATCGGCGCCTCAGAAGGCTCCAGGATACATTCGGCCGGTCAAAGTTCACCCGTGGTCCTGAGATGGATAATTATCACCTTCATTGTAGTCATCGCCGGGGGACTCGTTTATTGGGTACGGCAAAGCTGATGGAAAATCACGGGAAAGGGTTCCGGGCATGCTCCAGATAACGGGCCAAGGCCTGGTCCCCTTCATATGTCTCGGTATCAACGCCATCCTGGTAGCGTTCGTGCTGTATTCGAAGCGCGTCCGGCTAAAGAACCTGTTTCTCTCGTTCCTGCTGGCGGGTCTTGGAATCAATGGAGCGAGCTTCCTGGTGAACCTTCAGTTCTCTTACGAACTGTTGACGATCTGGAAGTCCACCCTACCCGTATTCTCGGCCTGGTTGGTCGTCGCCTATATCCATTTCATACTCGCTTATGCTGACCGTCCTACTGCCAGACTCACGAGGTACGGTTATGGCTGGCTTGGCTTCAATACCCTGGCTGCCGGGATTGCCGGGATCGGTCTGGGTACCGGTATCCTGGGCAATAATGGCATGGTAGTGCTCTGGAGCAATGTCATTTCATGGCTCGTCATTATCAATGACATCCTCCTGGTAGGCGCTTCATTATTCCTGGTAAGAAGGTTACGTTCATCCAGGAACCCGGAAGAAAAAAATCGGGCGGCCTTCCTCGTATCCGGGCTCGGCTGCATGGTGATCCTGGCCCTCCTCAAATATGCGTTCCACGGCCACTTTATTTTCCCCGGAATTGGCGTTATCATCAATGCCGCTTTCATCCTCTACACTTTCATGCGGTACCGCCTGTTCAATTTCCAGGCCTTGATGCGTAAATCCGTCGTCTACGGCGGGATTACCGTTTCCATGACGCTCGCTTACCTGGCATTGCTGCTGGGAATGAGCAATTTCCTCCGGGACCTCCCACCCAACGTGGGTATCCCCTCGATGATTGGGATGCTCCTGCTCCTGGGATTTGTTTTTAACTGGTTGAAGAATGCCCTGGACCGCGCTACCCAACGCATGTTCTATGGCGAAGGATACAAGCACCGCCAGATGCTGCTCGCCTTCGCCGGTAAACTCCACACGCTACTCAACATCAAGGAAATCGCGGACGCCCTGCTGATACCACTTGCCAAGACCGTCAATGCATCCATTGCCGGCCTGATGCTGCCAAGCGAAGACATTTTTGCGACCAAGTACATAACCCGCCTCCGGAAAGAGTTTGAAGTGGTCCCCGCCGTCCTGACCAAGAAAGGCCCGGCGATTAACTGGCTGGAAACCAGCGGCGCGCCGCTTTCATCCGGGGAACCCGGATATCAGCAGTTCATCGAAATGCTGCCTCCGCAGGACAGAGAATCCCTTGAGGCTGCCCATGTACACGTGATGGCCCCTGTCGTTAGTAAAGGCCATCTCGTCGGCATTCTGACGCTGGGAAGAAAAGATGACAACACCGGCTACACCCGAGATGAAATTGATCTCCTTTCCAGCCTCGCCAGTGAATCGGCGGTCGCCATCGAGAACGCCCAGATCTACCAGAACGCCCGTAACGACGCGGAACGGGACGGTCTGACCGGTCTCTACAATCACCGGACTTTCCAGGAACTGCTGAACAAGGAAATCGAAGAAAGCACGTTGTCCGGCGGTGATTTTTCCCTCCTTATCATCGACCTCGATTTCTTCAAGACCTACAACGATATCTACGGTCATGTGCTCGGTGATGAGATCCTCCGTGACGTCAGCCGTATCATTGAAAAATGCATCCGTAAAACCGATGCCGGAGCCCGTTATGGCGGAGATGAGTTTGCCGTTATCCTGAGAGGTTCGGATGCTCAGACGGCCCAGAGCGTGGGTGAGAGGATCCGCGTGAACCTGGAAGCCTCCATGAATGAAAAAGGTATCATGCTCACCTGCAGTATCGGTATTGCCAGTTGGAGGACGGACGGCGTGATGCGCGGCACCATCATACAGGCCGCTGATGAAGCCCTGGATGCCGCCAAGCAGGCCGGGCGGAACCGCGTCTGTGCAGCCGGTGAGACTGTCACAGCCAGGGCGACCGTTGGTCCTTCCGCTTCCCCGGCAGAAAGCCAGGCTGCCGTGGAAAGCATCGTCTTCGCGCTCGCTTCGACCGTGGACGCCCGCGACCATTACACCTATGGCCACTCCAAGGCCGTCAGCCGTTATGCTACCGAACTCGCGAGAGAGATCGGTTACGGCAAAGAAGACCTGAGGCGCATAAGGTCCGCCGGGCTCCTTCATGACATCGGTAAATTGAGTCTGCCGGACAATATCCTCAATAAACAGGGTAAGCTGACTGATATCGAATGGGAGATGATCAAGAACCACCCCAAGCTGGCCCTGAATATTCTGAAATACGTCGTGGGTTTACGTGACTGTGTGGAAGCAGTACTCTACCACCATGAACGCTGGGACGGGACCGGCTACCCTCGCGGTCTGAAAAGCAAGGACATCCCCCTCGATGCCCGTATCATCGCCATTGCGGACGCCTATGATGCCATGACCTCTCAGCGCAGCTATAAAATGGGCAAGATGACCGAGGACGAAGCAATGGAAGAGATCGAGCGTTCCGCCGGGACCCAGTTCGACCCTGAACTTACGGAAGTCTTCGTCAGGCTGCGTCGTTCTGCAGCGTTCCTTAATGTGAGTAAACGGCCCGCCTGAACAGGCTGCCTATGTTTGCACCCAGGGAAAGTTGGGGAAAATATTCCCATAAATTAGAGTGCAAACTCATTGACTTTCGTTACCCGTAGTACAATAATTAGTTCTGGAAATGCCGGTCAGCCGCAACGGCGCCGGTATAAAGTCGACCACGAACAGTCTTTTCCAGGAAGGTAGCATCAACCGATATGGCTCTCTTCGCCCGTCCGGGAGAGGGTTTTCTCTTCTCGCCTTCCTGCAATCGTCACTTCCCGCCAATCACTTTGACCAGTTCGTTGCTCCTTGCCCGCCGGATGCCTGAACCCCTGTATGGCTGCCTATAACTACCTCACCCGGCGTACCGTCAAACGGTCCCTGCGCTTCAGTACGGCTGACGGCGCCGCTCATGCCGCCATGATGGGGCTGACGCAAAGCTACATCACGCCCTTTGCCCTGGCCCTCAAAGCGACCACATCTCAGATTGGACTCCTGACGAGCATTCCCAACTTCTCTATGGCGCTTTCCCAGTTGAGCGCGCCGATGTTCAGCGAAATGGCCGGGAGCCGTAAACGGTTCATGCTCCCGGTTGTGTTTCTCCACGCCCTGATGTGGGTGCCGATACTCTTCATACCGTACCTGTTTGAGGATTTCCCGGTAGCCTGGCTCATCGGCTTCGTAACGTTGAGCATGATGCTCGGTTCGGTAGCGAACCCGGCCTGGGGCAGCATGATGGCGGACCTGGTGCCGGATACAGTGCGAGGTAGATATTTTTCCAACCGCAGCCGCATTTGCAGCTTTATCACCCTGGTGCTGTCTTTTGCCGGCGGAGCGGTCCTGCAACTCTTTACGGATGATGTCTTTACCGGCTTTGCGATCCTGTTCGGCGGGGCGACAGTGTTCCGTTTCGTCTCTCTGTACTACCTGTCGCGGATGTACGAACCGAAACTTATCACCATTCCGGGTCCTCGCCCTAAATGGACGGCGCTTATCCGCGAGCTTCCTTCATCGAACCTCGGGCGGTTCATGCTACTGGTGGCCCTTATCAACTTTTCCGCCAACATCGCCAGCCCGTTCTTCTCGGTTTATATGCTTCGGGACCTGCAGTTCAGCTACATCGCCTATATCACGAGCACATCCGCCGCCGCCGTTTCCAGCCTGATATTTGTGCCGTTCTGGGGCCGCCGCGCGGACCGGGGAGGGAACCTCAAGGTCATACAGATAACCTGCTGGCTGCTGCCCATAGTTCCCATCGTCTGGCTCACTAGCGAGAACTTCTATTTCATTCTCGGAGCGCAGATATTGAGCGGTTTTACCTGGTCCGGGTTCCAGCTTGCCAGCACCAATTTCCTGTATGACTCGACGCGTTCTGAAGACCGCACGCGGTATATCGCCCTGTTCAACGCTGTCGCCGGTCTGTCGGTTTGTTTCGGCGCCTTGATCGGCGGGTTTATCGCGCCGCACCTGCCGGACCTGCTGGGGTATAACCTGAAAACGCTGTTTACTATTTCCGGCGTCGCGCGCGGCATCTCCGTGCTCGTACTGCTACGCACTATTACTGAAGTACGGAAAGTCCCGGTCATGAAAACCGTTGATTTTCTATTCAGACAGCCGCTCCGGCCGAAGCGGTTGAGGGCAGCCGTTGCGCCGGTCAGGACGGAAAAACGTTGAGAGAGTTGCAGTCTCTTGATAATAGCTGGAAAGCCTCCAGCACGAAGGTCAATTACTCTTCTTTATAGTGGATGTTCCACTTCAAACACATTTCATGAACGAACTTTTTAACTTCTTCATTATCCGTGTTGTAGAACTCCGCCAGGTACCCGTGAAGGATTTCCGGCCCGGACATTCCGGGCAGCGGTTCCTGGGCCGCGGGAAGGTTGATGTAAACGATCTCGCTCATTACTTTTTGGTATTCGATATGTGATTTGGGCATGGTTCGGTACCTCTTTGTTCCATATTCGTCTCCGTCTGAATACCGGAGATAATTTGTCTCATTGTACCCGTTCGGTAATGTGGCAGTCAAAGTAACAACAGGAAAAAACAGGCCTCCGGTGTCCCGGAGGCCTGAGTTGTTTCTCGCAGCCTGGTATTAAACCAGTGCTCCGCCCGCGGGCGCTGCGCCGTTGGGATCCATGGCCTTGGTGATCTTCTCCCAGAAAATGTGGTAGTTCATCAAAGCCGGACCGATTTCTGACTGGTCGCCCATGGTGGAGGCGAAGTACTTTTCCTTGTAAGCCCGGTAGCTCTGTTCCTGCTGCCATTTTTCAACCGCACCTTTAGCTACGGGGTTCTGAGGATCGTATTTGCAGAAGATCTCGGTTTTGCCGAGATGCCCCTGCTCGACGCCCCAACCGAAGAACAGGCCGCCGTCATCGACGATGTGTTTGGCCTTGATGAGCGGCATCTTGGCTTCTCCGGCGCCAATGGCCCACTTGATGGTAAGGTCGCGCTGGCCCATGATGGGTATGGAGTTGAAGGCGCCGCCGGCGCGGAAGGTCTCTCGGATGGCACCGCTGACACGGATCTGGTTGGCAATCAGCACGCCGTTGATCTCTTCAGCTTCGAGCGACTTCATGGACTTGCCCTTGTGCTCGGCAACGATGGTCTCAAGGACCTTCTTCTTGTACTCGAAATCACCCTTGGAGTTGCCGATGATGACCACGAAGAACCCGTAACCCTGCGCTTCCTTGCTCAGCTTGTTGAAGAGTTCTTCTTCCGCTTCGATGGAAGTGGTCAGGTTGCAGGAGACCATATTGATGTTGAAACCATAGAGCATGAATGATATCTCGGCCATACCGATCTTCAGTTCGGCTTCCCACATCTCGCTGACGGACGGGAAGGTATAGTAGCGGGCCATCATGTTCTCAGGGATCTCTTTCAATTTGTAGTTCGGTGAGACTCCCTGGGAGGGGAATGCCGTCGGGCCTCCCCAGTGGTAGATCTTGACCGCTGCCTTGGTGAAGACTCCGGGGGTAACGCCGGGCGGAACGGCGCTGGTGAGGATGGACCGGATAGAGGGTCCGGGGCCGTCCCCGCCGAACCATTCACCGGTGGAACCCAGGGAACCGGACCTGACGATGTCACCCTCGGGCGTGACCCACTCTATTGCCAGGTGGTTGCGGTCGTCGCCGCTGGTGGTCTGATCCAGAGAACCGTGACCGCGCAGCATGGCCGAGCAGTGGCTGCCGGAGCCTTTACAGTTGCAGGTGAAGCCCCGCTTCATCAGTTCGGCCTGTAATTGGGCCGAAATGACGTACGGCTCGACGACGGCGTAGCCGTTCTTTTCATTGATCTCGACGATCTTGTTCATCCTTCTCAGGTCGAGCAAAATCATCCCGGGAGGGAACGCTCCGGTCCAGCCGGTGCAGATGGCACGGAATTTGAGACCGTGCTTGTTGCACAGCTTGACGATCGCCTGTACCTCAGCGGTGTCCTTGGGGAGCGTGATCGCGGCGAATTCCGTCTTGTAGTAGGAAGGCCACAGTACCGGATCATCTGAGATGTTCTCCGGTCCGAGGACATCCTCGAACTCTCGATATATTTCTTTAGCTAAAGCCATTATTCATTACCCCCTTACCTATATTGCCTTGGCGACAAGTTCAACGATATCGTAGACCTTCAGGGAACTACCGTATTCCTTGGCCGCTGCAGATAATGTTTTTTCACACCAGGGGCAGGCTGAGATGATGGCCTCGGCGCCCGTGGAGATGGCTTCATCGATGCGTTCATTGGCCGTCCAGGCGGCAAAATCGGGGTTGGATTCGTTAACGCCGCCGCCGGCGCCGCAGCACCATGCATATTCCTTGATCCTGGTCATCTCGGTGAGTTTGACACCGGGAATGGCCTTGATGATATCGCGCGGCGGTTCGTAGACGCCGTTGGTCCCGCGCCGGTACGGTCTGGGCGGATCGAAGACAAACCGGTCGCCGGGGATCTTCTTGCCGTTCCAGGCGATCCAGGGTTCGCTCAGCCGGCCGAGGCGGCAGGGATCATGGTAGGTAACATTGAGGCTGACCTTGCGGTTCAGCTTCAGTTTGCCTTTCTTGACGAGCTGATCGATGTACTCGCTGATATGCAGGACTTCCAGGTCACCCTTGAGTCCGTACTTGTCATAGAGCACCTTGAATGCCTGGTAGCCGTCCGCGCAGCCGGTGACGAGCGTCTTTACGCCGGCTTTCTTGATCATGTCCATTTGCTTCTTGGCCTGGGCCAGGAAGTCATCTTCATAGCCCATCTGGTAGGCTCGACCGCCGCAACAGGTTTCCGCATCGCCGAAGATGCCGAAGTTCACGCCGGCCTTCTGAAGAATTTTCACCGTAGCCTTGGCCAGCTTCTGCATCTCGGGGTCATAGCTGGAAAGACAGCCGACATGGAACAGGACATCTACCTTTTCCTTGGCAGCGTCCTTCACGCCGAGTCCTTCCGCCCAGGCGCCCCTCTTGCCCTTGGCAGGCACCATCGAACCGGTCTTTTTCATACCGGCAACGACTTTATCGAGCGCCGGGACCGTCTTGCCGTCCTTGACCGACTGTATCCTGAGTTCCGTGATCGGTTCGAGTACCGCCATGTCCATGGCGAAGTTGCAGGAAACGGCGCAGGCGCCGCATAACTGGCAGTTCTTGATGATATCCTGGAGTTTATCAGTATAGTTGATGCCGTTCTTCAGTGCGGCGGAGATGTAGTTCAATCTCCCGCCGCCGGAATATGCGTGGAAGTTATATTTGGATACGCTCGGGCAAACATAAGAATACTGAGATCCCTTGATTTTCTGCATGGGAATGAATTTACAGGTTGAACACCGGCAACACATGTCAGCATCGCCACGATATTGTTCCAGTCCCATCTTCGCTTCCTCCTATTTCTTCTCCTTTATTTCTTTCGCCGGCAAGCGCTAGAAGCAGACTTTGCCGGGGTTCATGATGCCATTGGGATCGAAGAGATTCTTTAGTTTCTTGAGTACGGCCATGTTGGCTGTATCCCTGTTGAATACCGCCCATGTGTTCGGGCCGTAAGGCCGCGAGAAGAACCCGCCGTTGTCCATGAGTGTCCTGGTGGCGGCGGCGCTCAGTTCCTAGATCGGAAGAGCACACGTCTGAACTCCAGTCACCGCTCATTATC
>CAZQQL010000031.1:0-30861 GCA_964595455.1 uncultured Dehalococcoidaceae bacterium | reverse complement strand
TGGCCGGAGCGGCCGGGAACGTCATCGACCGGATAGCCTTCAGCGGCAAGGTGACAGACTTCCTGAACATCGAGTTCTATCCCGGCATCTTCAACGTGGCGGACGCGTCCGCCGTGGTGGGCAGCATCATCCTGGCGTACGCCATTATCTTCAAGCTGGCCCCGGGCAAGAAAGACCATGAATGACGAGTACGCCTTCACCGCCGAGACCGGCGGCGCGAGGCTGGACAAGTTCGTAGCCGAACGATTGCCGGAGCTTTCCCGGACGCACGTCCAGAGGCTCATCGATGAGGGCTGCATCACCGTCAACGGGGAAGCGGCCAAGCCGAGCCTGAAGCTCGCGGAGGGGGACGACATCGAAGTCGTCGTGCCGCCGGAGAACCCGCCCGACCTCGTCGCGAATGACATCCCCCTGAACATCATCTACGAGGACAGGGACGTTCTCGTCGTCGATAAGCCGGCCGGCCTGGCCGTGCATCCCGCGCCGGGACACCCGGACCACACGCTCGTGAACGCGGTCCTGCACCATCTGCCGGACCTCGCGGCGGAGGACGCGGGTTCGCTGCGGCCGGGCATCGTGCACCGGCTCGACATGGACACGTCCGGCATCATCGTCGTCGCCAAGAACCGGGCGGCGCAGGCCGATCTTTCCGCGCAGTTCGCATCGCGCACCGTGTCCAAGACGTACCTGGTGCTGGTGCGGGGGCGCCTGACGCCGGAGAAGGGCATCATCGACGCGGCGATAGGCCGGGACAGCGCGAACCGGCAGCGGATGGCGATCAGCGCGAAGGGCCGCGAGGCCAGGACGGACTACCGGGTGGTGCGGTACCTGGGCGACTACACGCTGGCGGAGATCAAGCCGGAGACGGGCAGGACGCACCAGATACGCGTGCACCTGGCGGCGATAGGCTTTCCCGTGGCGGGTGACACGACGTACGGGGTCAAGGTCCCGTTCCTGGAGCGGCAGTTCCTGCACGCGCACCGGATACGCTTCCGCCTGCCCTCGACGGGGGAAGAGGTGGAGTTTGAGAGTCCGCTGCCGGAGGACTTGGAGCGTGGTCTGGAGGGGATTGGGCGGTAAACGGTTATCTCAAAACTCAAATCTCAAAACCACAGCTCAAATCTCAAAACTTTGCCTTCGTAGTCTGGGCTTTTCCGCCGGTCTTTACTCACTTCTTTTCTAAAACCCCCTCGCTCCCCCTTAAAATGGAGACGACAGCAAGGTTTGCCTTCAATGCCCCGCGGCAGTTCCCTTCTCCGCCTTCTTCCTGTCTCCGCCCATCCGCAACCAGTAGTGCTGTCATGCTGAGCCCCGATCAATCGGGGAGAAGCATCTCAGGGCGGTGGGGACGAACCAATCTTGACCTCTTTACTCCCTCTCCCTCTGGGAGAGGGCAGGGGTGAGGGCAAACCCTTCTCTCACAGCGGCAGGGGAATCGATTATTCGAAAAAAACATCCTTCAAACAAATCGAGGCTGGGCAGCCTCGAATCTCCGTTTTTCGATTTATGGTAACTCAGCTTCATTTTGGGATTATTCGTTTCAACGGCGTGAGGGACCGCAGCCCTAACAGCAGTGAATTTGTTCTTTCTTTCCAACGTGGGCGGTAACATGGCGGGAAAAGTATAGAACATGCGTGCTTATTCTGTCAAGGGTGTTTTGTCACTTTGTAGACCAACGTCTAAAAAAAGTTTAGGCTATTTACAAAACGGTGTATAATAGGGCAAAGACTTTTAGCACAGGAAGGCGTATGGAAGAACTAATCCCACAAACGGCTATTGATTCAGTTGCGGAACACATAAATCAAAGGAACAATAAACAATATAACATCCCTACTGTGGGTAACGTAAACAACGTTGAAACACCGCAGATATTTGAAATAATCCCCTTCGACGAGATTGATGACTCTGATACCCATTTCTATGCTATTGATGGCAGCAACAATAATCAATCTTTCTACAATGGGGTTACTATCGGCGTTTATAGAGCAGGCTATATTTGCTACTCTAATGGAAAGCAAATACGAATGAACACCTTGATCGATCCTGTATTATTGGGTCAATCCTATACGCCGATGAATATATTGATCACATGCGACGAGCACTTATTTGCTATATATGACGAACTATTAACTTTACCTCCAGTACGAAGACTGATTGAGTTTTTAACGCCCAACAAGTGCTTTTCTGATTTGTTCCCTTATAGCCGTGAGGTAATATGCAGCAACAATTCTACATTATTAACTTTCTGCCAAGAAATCCTTGAATGGGCTTTAGTATATGAGATCGCTTGTAGGCCAGAAACTAAGCCCGGAGACTATATATTGAGAGATGGGACACTCCGGTCACTAAACATCAAGCAAGAGTATCTTGTAAAACTAGGCGAATTTTTGTGTTGTGAGAAAAACATCACAATTATTGGTATCACCAAAAATTCTCCCCTCAAGCTAGAACTATGTTATACGTTAAAACAAATAGATAGTTATTTACAGGACAAATTGAAGCCTCACTACCCATTTAAGCAGTCTGATTCAAGAAGTCAAAAATTGTGCTGTTGGTTCCAGGTACCAGACCCGGTTCTACTCAATACTTACGGGAATGGTTCGATGTTTGCGAAGAAAGCGTTAAGTGGTGGAAGAGGTTTTGGCTTATTTTTTGCTGCCAGGCTGGACTACGTTGAAAAGCTTCAAAACTACGACTGGGTCATCTTGGATATTAGTCTATTTGATGCGCTCCCAGGAATCAAATTCAACCAAATGACTCCTGATACAGAAAAACTAAAGAGTATTTTCTTTGATCTCACTAGGCTGACACAAGAGCACTATATACTGGGTTATCCGTACCCACTAGTGGAAGCACATAATTTCGTTACTTTAAAAAGAGACTTGAAAGAAGAAATTATAAATCGTGTCAAGCACTCAATGTATTCTACACAACATATGGATAATGTCGACATCGAGAACATGTTTTTAGACATCCACTCAAGGTTTTAGAGGAGGATAAATGCCACAACGTACGGATTTTGGTGTTCTATATGGACAAAAGACAACCGATGATGCACTGCTAATATATTCTTCATATGAAGACGCCAAGGCTAGCCCTAATAAAGGAGACTTCATTGTATTAACACCCAAAGGAGAAGACGGTAGGAAATTTCTAGCGAGAGTCGAAGCAGAAATTTACGACGAAGATCCAATATTTCGTTCTCAAGATAAGACACTTGTTGCAGTCCATTATGCACGTATTGCCGAAAGAGAACTTTCAGAACGCGATAAACAAAAGATGTTCAGTTATACATATAGGGTCCGGATGCTTGGGACATTTGTGGACACCGGTCACAAGATAGAATTCACTACTGCCGTTCGTAAGCTTCCGGTGGTTTCTTACCACGCCCGACACCTAAACAAGAGAGAAATCGATGAGATAATAAATCAACCCGACCAGAACGGAGTTGCTATTGGTCATCTTTGTATTGGGGAGGATATATACACAGAAAAGGGGCACATTCTTTTCGATATAGATAGATTACGTGAGAAACGGACAATGGTTTTTTCTCAATCCGGTTTTGGTAAAACCAACTTGATGAAGGTCTTAATCTATCACATGATGGGTAATACCAATTATGGCAAACTGATTTTTGATCTGAATGGAGAATACTTCCTAAAAGGGCAAAAAACTTTGGGCCTAGGCAACATCGATGAACAGAAAATTCGAGACAATTTGGTGGTTTATAGTGACAGAGGGATCGATCAATCTTACCAAGGACACTTCATATTTGGTGGAAAAGTATATATCGATATGCGTCGCCATTTGACAATCAGTGACATTATAAGCTTTTCTACGGGCTTTTCTGATGTAATGAAGTCTTTTCTTTACTATCTAGATGATGAAGGTGTGTCTGACTTTATTTCGAACATAGATAGATATGTCTCGGATCCTTCATTATTACATAAAGCATATCCAGACTTCTTTAAAAGCGACGAAGATAAAAGTGCGAAAAAAACCATTGCTGCTATTCGAAAAAGAGTAAGGCATCTGATAGATGAAGGAAAAGGATTGCATAGCTCTGAATCCAAATTAATTGAAGACGTGTTTAAGTACTTGAAACAAGGAAAAACAATAATCGTCGATCTATCCCTAAAAGATAGTATGGATGCCAGTATTATTTCAACGATACTTGCAAGGAAACTCTTTGAGCATAATAAATTGGAATTCACTAGCAATAAGCCTGATGCAGTTATTCAATGTGTAATGGTTGTAGAGGAAGCTCAAAATGTTCTATCGGAAGAATTGGTCAAAAGCAACGCTAATCCATTCGTTAGGTGTGCGAAAGAGGGAAGAAAATTTGGGCTGGGGATGGTAACCATCACACAACGACCTTCGGCAATATCAGAAGAAATTAGAACTCAAGCCGAAAACTTCTTCACTTTCTATATGGGCAATTCTGATGATATCAGAGCATTAGTGAAGTCCAACATTAATTACGATGGGGTTATTTCTACTTTCATACAAACAGAAACTATACGAGGTAATTTGTACATGGTTACATCCGACCGTGCCTTTATTGTACCTGTTCGTGTTTTGGAGTTTGAAAAACTCGTTAAAGAAAAAGTCTATCAATGACTACATTGACTGTTCCCAAAATCGCATCCGATAATGTCTTCTCAAGAGTATTCGAATCGCCATTTTCTAGTAATGTTAAAGCCGTACACGATGGATTGCCACTAGAACAACGGGTCCCTTTACTATTAGTACGAGACTTACTTAGGTTAGGCTGGCGTCTGCAAACGAGCTTAAAAAACTCGTTTGAACTAGTACCACCTGACAACTATAAAAAAGAGACCATCAAAAATGCGATGGCCTTCTCTAGAAATGATGCTTTACGAGAGAATGATACTTGGATAAGGAACCATATTGACTTCGCCAGGGAGAATCTGGCTAAAGGGATTGATGTTCTTGAGTCTGAAATCCTACCCAGAATTGAAATCTGTAACAGCCAAAAACAACATGACCTCTTCCGTCTTTTTAGGTACTACTGGAGTTCACCTTCCTCTGATTATGTGGGAAGAAGGATCAGAGTGCTCCTTAGGGATGATGGTATTAAAGGTAGCCCAATAATAGGTATTGCAGCTCTTGGTAGTAGCATCATACACATTCCTGATAGAGATAGTTGGATTAAGTGGGATACTAAAACAAGAAGTAATCGAATAATTTACATGATGGACGCATATGTTATAGGAGCAATGCCTCCCTATAACAACTTGTTGGGAGGAAAACTTGTATCTTATGCACTAGCTTCAGATGAATTAAGAGACATATATAAGAATAAGTACGAAAATACAAAAACCATAATTAAGAAGCGAAGCGCGAATGATCTTGTTTTAATTGTTACATCAAGTCTGTATGGGCAAAATAGTTCCCAGTATAATCGTCTTAAATACGGAAAATCGCTACTTTATAAACCCATTGGGATAACTTCTGGCTACGGTTCATTACATATTTCAAATGATACTTTCAACGCAATGTTACAACTAGCCATTGAAAACAAACGTAATACCTCAAATAGGTTCGGTGACGGGCCCAATTGGCGTATGCGAATAATTAGATCTGCATGCGATATATTGGATCTAAATTCAGATATTATACTCCGGCATTCTTTCCAAAGGGGACTTTTTGCTGTAGCTCTGGCTACAAATTGGAGAGATTTTTTATTGGGAAAAGCCGATATTCCCAAGTATAGAAGGTTACCACTAAAAAATCTATCAGATTTTTGGCGTGATAGATGGCTTAAGATGAGAAAACAAAATAATTCAGTCACGGATTTAGTCAAGCATTTTGTCCCGGAGCATTTTGTTATCGAGAAATCGAAGGTTACCGATAAATAAATTTCCAATCGAATTTTTGTCTGCGGCAAAAGAGGCTCACCGCCCCGTGATGCTTGGGCCCGGCGGGCGCTCAGCATGACAGCAGTAAAGGGTGCGGATGGCAGAGGCAAGTTAAGCGCGGTGAATGGCCAGGCAGTAAGGACTATGAAGGCAAATTTTTGAGTTTTGACTTGTGGTTTTGACTTTTGAGTTTTGACCTTTGAGTTCCGTCCGCCCTACTCCGCCTTCTCGTTCTTGATCTCGTCGAGGAGGCGCAGGATCTTGTCCCCGTGCTCTATAGAGCTGTCCCAGTGGAAGGTGAGTTCCGGCATGCGGCGCAGGCGGATGCTTTTGGCGAGTTCCGTGCGGAGGAAGCCGGCGGCCCTGGTAAGGGCATTAATGGATTCCTTCTCGTCTTCCTGCCCGCCGATGCTGCTGACGAACACCTTGGCGTAGCGGAGGTCCGGAGAGGTCTCCACCGCCGTGACGGTGAGGAATGAGTTTATGCGGGGGTCGCGGAGATGGCGCTGGATAAGCTGGCTGAGCTCCTTGCGGATCTCCGCGTTCACCCGTTCCAAACGATGCGCCATGATGTTCCGGTCCGGCAGGAACGCGCCTAGCCGGACTGCTCCATCTTGTAGAATTCCAGGACGTCCCCGACGGCGAAGTCGTTGAAGTCCTTGACGCCGATGCCGCATTCGTAGCCGGCGGCCACCTCTTTAACATCGTCCTTGAAGCGCTTGAGGCTGCTGACGGTAGAATCCGCGAGGACCTCCTTGCCGCGCTTGACGCGTACCTGGACGTTGCGGGTGGCTTTGCCATCGGTGATATAGCAGCCGGCGGCCTTGGCCTTGCCGGAGGTAAAGACGGCGCGGACCTCGGCGTGGCCTTCGATGACTTCCTCGAAGGTGGGTTCGAGCATGCCTTTCATGGCCTTTTCGACGTCGTCGGTGAGGTTGTAAATGATATCGTACTTGCGGATATCGACGCCAGCGGTGGCGGCGGTGCGGCGGGCGCCCTCGGTGGCGTCCACGTTGAAGCCGATGACGAGACCGCCGGACGCGGAGGCGAGCATAACGTCCGACTCAGTGATGTTGCCGGTGCCGGAGTGGATGATGCGGACCTTCACGGCCTCGGTGCCGAGCTGTTCGAGGGAAGCGCGGATAGGCTCGATGGAGCCCTGGACGTCCGTCTTGAGGACGAGGTTCAGTTCCTTCATATCACCGGAGGTGATCTGTTCGTAGAGGTTATGCAGTTTGACCGTCTTGGTGGCGGCGGCGGCTTTGGCGAGTTCCGTGCGGCGTTTGGCGAGCAGCGCCTGGGCGTGGGCTTCGGAAGAGACGCCCTTCAGGTTATCGCCGACGCCGGCGACGTCGTTCAGGCCGAGGACTTCGACGGGCGTGGAAGGTTCGGCCTTCTTGATGCGCTTGCCGACGTCGTTGAACATCGCGCGGACGCGGCCCCAGGTGGAGCCGACGACGACGATGTCCCCTTCCCGGAGCGTGCCGGTCTGGATGAGGACGGTAGCCAGCGGGCCGCGGGACTTGTCCATCTTGGCTTCGATGACGACGCCGGCGGCGGGCTGGTTGGGGTTGGCCTTGAGGTCTTCCATCTCCGAGACGAGCAGGATGCTTTCCAGTATCTCCTTGATGCCGATCTTACCCTTGGCGGAAATTTCCTGGGCGATAATATCGCCGCCCCATTCCTCGACAACGAGGCCGTTTTCCGCGAGCTGCTGCTTGACACGGTCCGGGTTGGCGTTGTCCTTGTCTATTTTATTGATCGCCACGATGATGGGCACTCCCGCCGCCCTGGCGTGGTTGATGGCTTCCAGGGTCTGGGGCATAACGCCGTCATCCGCGGCCACGACGAGCACGGTGACATCCGTAACATTGGCGCCATGGGCGCGCATGGCGGTAAAAGCCTCATGGCCGGGGGTATCGAGGAAGGTTATTTTCTGGCCGTCGATGGTGGCCTGGTAGGCGCCGATATGCTGGGTGATGCCGCCGGCTTCCTGGTCCACGACGTTGGTCTGGCGGATGGCGTCCAGGAGCTTGGTCTTGCCGTGATCGACATGGCCCATGACCGTGACGATCGGCGGGCGCGGCAGGAGGTTTTCGCCTTCCTTGACGTAGCTCTTCTTGAGCTTCTTGGATTCTTCGGCGGCGGTGGCAAGCTGCTGGTCCTTGAGGGGCTGGAGGCGGGTCTTGTACCCGAAGACCGTGGCCACGGCGGCGGCGGTCTCGTAGTCGATGACCTGGTTGATGTTGGCCATGATGCCGTTCCTCATCAACTGCTTGATGATGAGAATCGTATCCACGTGGAGCAGTTCCGAAAGCTGCCGTACCCCGATGGAACGGGGTATCTCGACGCTCGGTACCCTGACGGTCTTTTCCTTGACGGCCTTTTCAGGGGCGCCGGCTTCCACGGCACGCTCATTTCTACTCACATTCGCCAATAGTCAACTCCTCCAGCAGGGCTTTGCCGTTTGCGGCCAGCGCTTCGCGGTCTGCCTGTTTCATTATACTCTTGAATGCATGCTCGATGCAGTTGCTTTTCACAATTTTTTCCCAGCAGGCCGGATCGGCGCAGAGGTATGCTCCCCTGCCTTCCGCCCTGCCGGTGCGGTCTATCTCGATACTGCCTGATTCCCTGCGGACCAGGCGGACCATTTCTTTCTTCGGCTTCACCTGTCTACAGGCGAGGCATGTGCGACGGGGGACCTTGCGGATTTGCGGTCCGGGGCTATTCGTCTTCATCTCCCGTAACCGTAAAGTCCTGACGGCTCTTGCGGGCTTTGACGGCGTCATCGCCGGCAGCCCACATAAAGGTGCCGCTGCCCTTCTTCTTTTTCTTGGCCTTGGCCTTCTTGTCCTTGCCGCCGCCGGTACGACCGCGGCGCGGGGCCATGATATCTTCCGCAAAGCGGATGCCGGACTTGCTTTCCGCCTCGGCCTGCTGGAAGAGGATCGCCGGCGGGACCATGGTCTCCTCGGTGATCGGTTCGCCTTCGAACTCTTCTTCGGCTTCGACGAGGGCTTCTTCCAGATTGAAATCTTCTTCCGTCATATCGGTGAGGAGTTCTTCCGGCGTGGCCCCGGCGACGGCTGCGGCTTCCGCAGCCACGGGTTCAGGCTTAGCCTCAGCAGCAGGAGCGGGTTCGGCAGCGGCCTGTGGGGCCGGTTCAGCGGCCTTGGCGGCGGCCGCGGCGGCGGCTGCGGCAGCGGCGGCGGCCCGGGCGGCTTCCAGCCTCTCGGTTTCGGCGAGAGTAGCGCTCTTGATATCGATGCGCCAGCCGGTAAGCTTGGCGGCCAGGCGAGCGTTCTGCCCTTCCTTGCCGATGGCCAGGGAAAGCTGCTTGTCCGGCACGATGACCGTTGCCACCTGGTCGTTCTGGTTCAAATGCACGCCGACGATGTGGGCCGGGCTCAGCGCGTTGGCGATGAACTGGGCTACTTCCGGGCTCCACTGTACGACGTCTATCTTTTCACCGTTCAGTTCACTGACGATGTTCTGGATGCGGATGCCTCTCAGGCCGACGCAGCAGCCGACGGGGTCGATGCCTTCCTGCCGGGCGGAAACGGCTATCTTGCTGCGGAAACCGGCCTCGCGGGAGATGCTCTTGATCTCGACGCTGCCGTTGTAGACCTCCGGTACTTCAAGCTCGAACAGGCGGCGCAAGAGTTCCGGGTGGGAGCGGGAGACGATGACCCGCGGCCCTTTGGCGGTCCTGGCGACCTGGAGAAGGACGACCTTCAAACGCTGCCCGGCGCGGTACCGTTCCGTGCGGACCTGTTCGGACGAGGGCAGGACGGCTTCCGTGCGGCCGAGGTCGATGTAGACCTGGCCGGCTTCGAAGCGCTGCACCACGCCGCTGACGACTTCGCCTTCTTTATCCGCGAACTCCTCGAAGATGGCGCTGTGTTCGGCTTCGTGGAGGCGCTGGAGGATGACCTGTTTGGCAGTCTGTGCAGCGATGCGTCCGGCGTTCTCAGGCGTGGATTCTATCATAATGGCGTCCCCGATCTGGATCTCCTTATCGAGTTTTTTCGCCTCTTTGAGCGAAATCTCGAGGTTGGGATTAGAAGGCTTATCGACAACGACCTTTTCCGCCCAGACTTCAACAGCCCCGTTGGACGGATTGATTTTGACTTCTATATTCTGTGTAGCCTCAAAGAGGTCTTTTTTGTAAGCAGAGACCAGCGCCGCTTCAACGGCGGTAAGGACGACGTCTTTCGGCAGGTTTTTCTCCGCCGAAAGCTGCGTGATAGCGAGCAGAAAATCGCTCTTCATCTTCGGTTGAGAACCTCCGGTACCATATTTTACTAATTAAAAAAGTGGGAATGAACCCACTTCTCAACACGATTATTCTTATCCAGGCGACTTCATTATAACACGCGGGGGTTTGTGTTGCAAGAAAAAAGACGATATATCGAAGACGGCTGGCAGGATTAAAACGGGCTTGACGGGGACGGTTTATGGGCAAACGGGATCTGGGCTTGTTGAACCCGGAAAGGGTTACGCTGGATCCCGTTTTACAACGGGATGGACTTAGTGCTTGCGCAGGGGATGGCTGTGACCTCACCTTGTCTTCCCTCTCCGCATTGCGGAGAGGGAAGACAAGTATCGTGGATAGTCGGAATCGGACTGCGGTTGCATAGTTATTTTACGGCTGTCGTGGATTCCCGATTTCTCGGGAATGACACAGGCACGAGTTAGCCCTCATCCCCGGATCAAGTCCGGGGCAGGCTCTAACCTTCTTCCACGGCCTCACTCTGACCCTCTCCGCTTTGCAGAGAGGGAATAAAGAGGTCAAGATCCATGGGGAGAAGGGACGGAAAAAGGAGGGCAGGCGATGGCAATCCCTTTTCCCCTGGGTTATAATGGTAACCGGCCACCGGTCGGGCCGCAGGGGGAGTCATCATGGATATGAGCGGAATAAAGAGCAGGCTCGCCCGTGAAGTTGATAATCACCGGGAAGCGCTGAGTTCCATCAGCCGGCGGCTGCATGACAATCCGGAGACCGCTTTCCAGGAAAAACTGGCTTCCGGCGTACTCATCGAGTTCCTGGAGTCCAACGGCTTTGCCGTAGAGCGGGGAATATGCGGGCTGGAAACGGCCTTCAGCGCCGTCTACGGCTCAGGCCGGCCGGTCGTTGCATTCCTGGCCGAGTACGACGCCCTGCCGTCGGTGGGGCATGCGTGCGGGCACAACCTCATTGCCACGGCCTCCATGGCGGCGGCGGTCGCCGCCAAACTCGCCGTCAAAGACAGCGGCGGGACGATCATGGTTTTCGGCACCCCCGGTGAAGAGCTGATGGGCGGCAAGGCCATCATGGCGGAACGGGGAGCGTTCAAGGACATCGATTTCGCCCTTCTCTGCCATCCGGGCGGCGGCAACAGCGCCGTGATGAACACCATCGCCTGCGAGACGCTCTACGTGGAGTTCTTCGGGAAAGCGGCCCACGCCGGCTCGGAACCTGAGAAGGGCATCAACGCCCTGGAGGCAATGATCCAGTCCTACAACGGGATCAACTCACTGCGGCAGCACATCCGGGAGACCGCTCGCATTCACGGCGTGATCACCAACGGCGGCGAGGCCGCCAACGTCGTCCCGGCCTATACCGCGGGGACATTCATCGTCCGGGCCGAGGATGATACCTACCTGGAAGAAGTCAAAGAGAAGGTCATCAATTGCTTTCACGGAGCGGCGCAGGCGACCGGCGCCCGCCTGGAACACCGCTGGGGCGAGCACTACGCCGCAATGCGCAGCAACGTGGCCATGGCGCGGCTCTTCAAGCAGAACATGGAATCCCTGGGAAGGAAGATCAACCTGGGGGAGAACAAGCTGCAGACCTTCAGCACGGACGTCGGCAATGTCAGCCGGCTGGTACCGACCATCCAGCCGATCGTATCCATCGCACCGGATGATATCAAGCTCCACACACCGGACTTCTGCAAGGCCGCCGCCACGGTAGAAGCGCTGGACATCCTGCTCGACGCCGGGAAGGCGATGGCGATGACGGCCGCCGACCTGCTCGCCGACGAAACCGCAGCCCGGCAAGTCCAGGGAGAATTCCGGAAGTCGGGGTAATTTGAACGGCCTGATGTCTCAGGGTATCATGTAGGTATGATTGTGGAAGCCTACCTCGGCATCGACGCAGGATCCGTAACGACCAAATTTGCCGTCCTCGACCCCGGAGAAAATCTGCTTTTCAGCCTTTACCTGCCTACCAGCGGCGAACCGCTGGCGGCCGTCGGAGAAGGTCTGCGGCTGATCCGGGACAACTACGGCGACAGCCTCCATATCATGGGATCGGCGGCTACGGGCAGCGCCCGGGAACTGGCCGGGGCGGTCATCGGGGCGGACGTCATCAAGAACGAAATCACCTGCCAGGCGGTGGCCGCGGTCAAAGCCGTGCCGGGTGTGCGGACCATCATTGAGATCGGCGGGCAGGACAGCAAGCTCATCCTGGTGCGGGACGGGCTCGTATCCGACTTCGGGATGAACACGGTCTGCGCCGCCGGGACGGGCAGTTTCCTGGACCACCAGGCGGCCCGGCTGAACATGAGCATCGAGGAGTTTTCCCGCCGGGCGGAAGCGGCGGCGGAAGCCGTGGAGATATCCGGCAAGTGCACGGTGTTCGCGGAATCGGACATGATCCACCGGCAGCAGAATGGCGCCGATACCGGGGGCATCTTGTACGGCCTGTGCCGGGCGCTGGTCCGCAATTATCTCAGCGACGTGGCATCCGGCAAGGATATCCAGCCGCCGGTCGTTTTCCAGGGCGGCGTGGCGTTCAACCGGGGCATCATCCGGGCGTTCCGGGAAGAACTCGGCACGGACATCATCGTCCCGCAGCACCATGAGGTCATGGGCGCGATGGGGGCGGCGCTGATCGCCATGGAACACGCCGGGCTGCATCCCGGCCCGAGTTCCTTCCGGGGCTTCGGCATCGTTAATGCCGAGTACCGGACATCGGCTTTCACCTGCCGTGACTGCCCGGAAAACTGCAGTATCATAAACATCCTGCAGGATGGAACGACCGTAGCCTCCCGGGGAGGCAAGTGTGACAAATGGCACATAAAAACAACAGGAACGGGGAGTAAAATAAACTCACATGATGATAGCTGTTGATGCCGCCGGCGGCGATTACGCTCCTCACGAGATCGTCAAGGGAGCTATCAAGGCCGCCCATGAATTCGGTGTCCAGATCGGCCTGGTAGGCCGGAAGAACGTATTAAAGAAACTGGCGGAGAAATCGATGCTGAAAGCGCCGATCTCCATCATCGACGCCAAGGAAGTCATCGACTTCGATGAGCACCCGATGAGAGCGTTGCAGACCAAACCAAACTCGTCCATCTGCATCGGCATCGGGCTATTAAAGAGCGGCGCCGCGGACGCCTTTGTGTCAGCGGGGAATACCGGGGCGGTGGTCGGCGGTTCGCTGCTCATGCTGGGGCGGGCGCCGGGGGTCAGCCGTCCGGCCATCGGCTGTTTCCTGGATACCATATCTTCGTTCCCGGCACTGCTGGTGGACGCCGGCGCCAATGCGGACTGCCGGCCGGAGCACCTGCTGGAATTCGCACGGCTGGGAACCATTTACAGCCGGCACCTGCTCAACATCGCAAAACCGAAAGTCGGACTGCTCAGCAACGGCTCCGAGGAAGGCAAGGGCAATAAGCTGACCGTAGAGACCTGGAAGCTGCTCAAGGAAGCGCCGGACCTGAATTTTTACGGCAACATCGAGGGGCACGACATCGTCAAGAGGACGACCGATGTCATCGTGACAGACGGGTTCACCGGCAATGTCGTCCTCAAGACGATAGAAGGTTACATGGACAGTTATCTGAGTTCCGTGAAGCAATTGGGGCAGGTGTTTTCCAGCGCTTCCAAGCTGCGGGCGCGGGACCTGCTGAGGGACATCGGCCTGTCCAACCTGACGCGCAAGATGGACTACACCGAGTACGGCGGGGCCTGCCTGCTCGGCGTTAACGGCAACGTTATCATCGCCCACGGCCGCAGCCAGGCCAAAGCCATAAAAAACGCCATCCGCCTGGCCTACGAGACGGTACAGCGTGGTATAACAGAAATAGTGAGGGAGGAACATTGTCATGAGCAAACCAGTGGAAATTAACGAATCCAAATTTGAAGAATCCGTACTGAAAGCGGCCAATCCCGTCCTGGTGGACTTCTGGGCGCCCTGGTGCGGGCCCTGCCGGATGGTAGCGCCGGTCGTCGACGAACTGGCGAAAGAATACGACGGCAAGGTGGACTTCGTCAAGGTCAACGTCGATGACAATCCCAAGATTGCCAGCCAGTACGGCGTCATGAGCATCCCGACGCTCATCGTTTTCAAGAAGGGCGCTCCGGTCACGAACATCGTCGGCTTCCGCCCCAAGCCGGAACTCAAGAAGACCCTCGAATCCGCCCTTTAAACGGCGAAAGCGGAACATGCTACCCGGCCTCAGGGACCCCATCCGGGGGTATCCCCAGCCGGGTAGTGCGTCTCAGGCAATAACGGGAGGTCGGACATCATGAGTGAATCCGGTAAGAACTACGATATCATCATCATCGGCGGAGGTCCGGCCGGACTGACCGCCGGTATTTATACCGCCAGGGCGCGGCTCCGCAGCGTGCTCATCGAGCGGGGAGCGGTCGGCGGGCAGATCGTCAACTCCGAGTGGGTGGAGAACTATCCGGGCGTCAAGGGCAGCATCAGCGGCCTGGAACTTACCCAGACGATGTACGAGCAGGCGACGGGCTTCGGGCTGGAGACAGTCTATGCGGACGTGACGGGCATCGAAGTGGACGGGCGGCAAAAGACCGTAAAGACATCAGAGGGCGACTTCATCGCTCCAGCGGTCATCATCGCCGGCGGGTCAGACCGGCAGAAGCTCGGCGTCCCCGGTGAGGCGGAGTTTACCGGCAGGGGCGTCTCCTACTGCGCCACCTGCGATGGGGCGTTCTTCAAGGAAAAAACGGTTGCGGTGGTCGGCGGCGGCAACGCGGCGCTGACAGAGGCTGTGGACCTGACCAAATTTGCTGACAAGGTTTACCTCATCCACCGGCGTGACGTCCTGCGGGGCATGAAGATACTGGAAGAGAAGGCGCGAGCGACCGGGAAGATCGAGTTCCTGTTCAACACGGAGGTCGATGAAGTGCTGGGGGACAAGTTCGTTACCGGCCTCAGGATACGGAACAACAAGGACGGGAAGACCTCGACGCTGAAGGTGGACGGAGCGTTCATGGCGATCGGCTTCCTGCCCAACACCGGCTACCTCAAGGGAACGGTGGAGATGGACGAGCTCAACACGGTCATCGTGGACGCCCACATGGCCACGAGCGTGGCGGGCATCTACGCCGCCGGGGACATCCGGAGCCAGTCCATCCGGCAGGTCGTCGGGGCTACCGGCGACGGGGCCATTGCGGCGATCAACGCTGAGAAGTACGTACACGGGTAGGTAGGGAAGTCAAAAGTCAAAGGTCAAAAGTCAAAAGTACGGGGAAAAACCCACCCTGCCCTCCCTTTTGAAAGGGAGGCGATGAATAGTGCGATGGCATTCCTTTTTGATTTTTACAAGTAGTTGCTAACGGCTTAGATGGATTCCCGATTGCTCGGGAATGACACATTCAGGAAGTGGGGATAAAGACCGGCAGCAGTGCCCCACAGAGGTTGATTCCAGCCTGAAGCTGGAATGACGGGAGCTTTGCCGCGGGCAGGGACGCCCGCGCTACCCGGACTGGAATCCATAATAAACGATTATCGGCGGCTGTAGATGAAGCCGGATCCACCCTACGTTTTTGGGTCGTTTTTCATTCAGTGAAAAACCCACCCTGCCTCCCTTAAACGGGAGGCGATAGAATGGCGTAAGCTAAGCATGGCGCTGCAAGACTGAAGACCTCAGGGGGTGCAATTGTTGCCGGGGGTAGTGCGCGCGGGCTTGCCGTGTGGTATGATATAGAGGTTATCTTTCTTTTACCAAGGAGAGCACTGTGAAGGTCATCTTTATCGAAGAAGTGCCCGGTGTGGCCCGGGTAGGCCAGACCAAATCGGTCGCCAAGGGGTACGCCCGCAACTATCTGCTGCCGTATAACCTGGCGGTAGTGGAAGGTTCCCAGGCCGCGAAAGCCGCCGAGAAGGACGTCAAGAAGAAGGTGAAGGAGCGCCAGCTCGAAGCCTCCGAGATGTCCAACCTGGCCGAGCAGATCGACGGGATGGAAATCACCATCGAAGCGAAGGTTGGCGACAACGACAAGCTGTACGGTTCCGTGACCGGCGCCGACATCGCGACGAAGATCACGGAGAAAATCGGCCGTGAGATCGACAAGAAAAAGGTCGACCTGGCGGAACCGATCCGGCTGGTCGGCGCGTATGACATTATCGTGAAATTGATGTGGGACGTTCACGCAAAGGTGAGTGTCAACGTCATTTCAGACGCGCCGCCGGTCGTCGAGGAAAAGAAACCCAGGGCCAAGAAGGAAGAGGCGGTCCAGGAAGCAGCGGAACCCGCCGCGCAGATGCCCGCCATTGACGAGGCCGTAGAGGACCTGGCGGAGGAGATCGAGGCTGACCTAGAGGAGAAATAACCTGGTGAATGACGTCAGGTTGCCGCCGAATGACAATGACGCGGAAGAAGCAGTCATCGGCTCGCTGCTTATCGACGGGACGGCCATTTTCCAGATTGCAGACTTCCTCCAGCCTCACGATTTTTACTACGAGCAGAACCGGTGGCTTTATGACGCCTGCGTAACGCTGTTCAAGCGCGACGAGGCGATCAACCAGGTCACCGTGGCGCAGGAACTGTCCCGCCAGCAGAAACTTGAAAGCTGCGGCGGGACGGCCCGTCTCAGTTACCTGATTTCCGTTTGTCCCACCTCGCTGGACATCGAGCACTACGCGCGCATCGTCTACCGTCTTTCCATCATGCGCCAGCTCATCACCGCCGGGGACAGGATAACGTCCATCGGCTACGAAGCCGGGCCGGACGTGGAGGACAGCCTGGGCCGGGCGGAAAGCGCCCTGTTCCAGTTGCGCCGCGGCCAGGTCACCGGCGACCTCACCCATATCCGGCAGGTACTGGACAAGTACTTCGAGACCGAGAAGGGCTCCGAGGACGACAAGGCCGCCCGCCTGCCGCGCATCCCGTCCGACTACACCGCGCTGGACAACTTCCTGGGCGGCATGACGCGCTCGGACCTCATCATTCTGGCCGGGCGTCCCAGCATGGGAAAGTCTGCACTGGCGCTCAACATCGCCCGGAATGCCGCCGTGGACCACCGCGCCTGCGTGGCTGTCTTCAGCCTGGAAATGTCCCGTGATTCCCTCGTCATGCGGCTGCTGTCCAGCGAGTCCGGCGTCAATTCCCGGCGGCTCCAGTTCGGGCAGCATGACGAGGACGACGAGCGGCGCGTTATGGAAGCGACGGGCGTGCTTTCCGAAGCCCCTATTTACATCGATGATTCCCCGATGATACGCATCGCGGAACTGCGCAGCAAGGCGCTGCGGCTCAATTACGAGCGGGGCATCGACCTCGTGGTCGTCGATTATATCCAGTTGATGCAGGGGGATTCCAGCAGCAAGGGCGGCGACGCCAACCGGGTCCAGGAGGTCGGGTACATATCCCGTTCGCTCAAGGCGCTGGCGAGAGAACTCAACGCGCCGGTCATGGCGCTGTCCCAGTTAAGCCGCGCCGTGGAATGGCGTTCCTCCCACGAGCCGCAGCTTTCCGACCTGCGCGAGTCAGGCTCCATTGAGCAGGACGCGGACGTGGTCATGTTCGTCTACCGTGACGAATACTATTACAAGAACGAGGAAGAATGGATCGCCGCCAACCCGGACAAGCCGTATCCCCGGGAAGAGGCGGACGTTATTATAGCCAAGCACCGCAACGGGCCGACCGGAAGGGTCAAACTGCGCTTCCGGCATGAACTGGCCCGCTTCGAGAACCTCGGCATACGGGAGACCTCGGAGGTATGAAAGAGTTCGGCGGGTTCCCTTCACGGATGGATTTCACCTCGGTTCCCAACCTCTTTTTCAGCGGCGTGCTCCCCTACATCGAGGACATGGCGGAACTCAAGGCCACGCTGCATGTCATGGCGGCGCTGTACCGCAAGAAAGGCTACCCGCGTTATGTCAGCCTGGGCGAATTACTGGGCATTCCTGAGCTGGTTGAAAGCCTGAAAACGGACGGAAAGGAACCGGAAGACATCCTGCGGGAAGCCCTGGGAAAAGCCGTCCAGCGCGGCACGTTCCTGGCCCTGCTCGATGAGAACGAGGCGCCGGTTTACGTGCTGAATGACGAACCCGGCCGACGCCTGGTGGAAAAGGTCAGGAACGGCGAAGCGGAAGTGCGCGGACTGGCTGTGCCGCCGACTCCCGCCGCGGTCCGGGAAGAACGGCCGGACATTTTCACCGTGTATGAACAGAACATCGGCATACTGACGCCGATGATCGCGGACGAACTCCGGGACGCCGCCGAGCGCTACCCGGAACAATGGCTGCGGGACGCCGTCAAGGAAGCGGTCCTGAACAACAAGCGGAACATCCGCTATATTACGAGAATCCTGGAAACATGGTCGAGCGAAGGCAGGAGCGATGGAACATATCAGCGACATCCTGAAGCGTCAGACCCGGACAAGTACATCAAGGGCAAGTACGGGCACATGGTCCGGAGACGCTAAGGGACCTGCCGACGGGGCAGTGTGCCCGGTCTGCAACGGGGCCGGCTTCGTGCATCCGAGGCTGGCATCCGGGGAGCCGGACTACTCCCGGACGGTGCCCTGTTCGTGCGTCCAGAAAAAGCCCGAAGATATGTACGCCCGTCTGCTCCGGTACAGCAGCCTGGGAGCGTTGTCCCGGTTCACGTTCGAGAACCTGGAGCCGCAGGGCCGGAGCGGGCATCCGAAGAGCCGCAGCCGGTTCGAGGCCGCTTACCATGCCGCGCGGCAATTCGCCGCGGACCCGGCGGGATGGCTGGTGTTTACCGGGCCGTCCGGCAGCGGCAAGACGCACCTCGCCGCGGCCATCGTCGGGGAACGGGTCAAGAACGGCTTCCCGGCACTGTATGCTTCGGCGCCGGACCTGCTTGACCGCCTCCGCTCCGCCTACAACCCGGACAGCGAAGCGCCCTTCGACGAAACGCTCAATACCATCAAGAACGCGCCGCTGCTCGTCCTGGACGACCTCGGCGTGCAGTCCGGCACCCCCTGGGCGCGGGAAAAACTGGACCAGTTGCTCAACTACCGCTTCAGCGCCGAACTGCCGACGGTCATCGTCACCATCACGCCCCTGGAAGAACTGGAAGACCGGCTGCGGACGCGCCTCACCGACCCCCGTCTTTGCGGGGTGTATGTCCTCGATGAAAACCTGCCGATGTCGGAGTATTCCTGGGGGCCGGAATTCGAACTCCAGAAAACGCAGACCTTCACCAACTTCGATCGCCGGGACAATCTACCCGCCGAGCAGCAGGAGAACCTGGACTGGGCGCTGGATGCCGCGATGCGGTTCGCCAAGAACCCGGAAGGCTGGCTGGTGTTCATGGGCGGCACCGGCAGCGGCAAGACGCACCTCGCGGCGGCCATCGTCAACTACCGGTACCAGGCCGGCGAACCGGCGCTGTTCGTGGTGGTGCCGGAATTCCTCGACCATCTGCGTTCCACGTTCAGCCCGGACAGCAAAGTATCTTACGACCAGCTGTTCGAGAGCGTCAAGACGGCGCCCCTGCTCGTGCTGGACGACTTCGGGGAGCAGTCCACGACCCCCTGGGCGCGGGAGAAACTCTATCAGGTACTCAACTACCGCTACAATGGGCGGCTGCCGACGGTCGTAACGACGCGGTACTCACTGGATGAGATTGTGGAGCAGTTCGATAGCCCGGTGTCGTCACGGCTTGTTGACAAAAATATCAGCATGCCGTTTAATATCATCGTACCGGACTACCGCAGCGATGTTACGCACAATCACACTCCCAAGCCGCGGGCTACGCGAAGCCGGAAGCAGAACTACCGGTAGCATACCCAAAACCCACACGGCCTCCCTTTCGAAAGGGAGGCGACCCGTCAGGCTACAGCATTCCTTTGATATTTGTACGGATGGTTGCTGCCGGCTGAGATAGATTCCCGATTTCTCGGGAATGCCACGTCCAGGAAGCGGAGAAGAAAGACCTGCAAGAGAGCGAGCCGAAAAAATAGATTCCAGCCTGGCGCTGGAATGACGGGAGCATTACCGAGGGCAGGGACTCCTGCACCGCGATAGCCCGTGATTAAAGTAGCTGAGCTTCTGCCGGTAAAAGCGGTATAATGGGACAATACCAGCCGGAGGGAGCGAACATGACGACCGATAACATCATTTCCGATGGAAAAGCCGTGACCGTGGTGGTGAGCCGCACGGTGGAACCGGGCAACGAGCGCAAGTACGACCGCTGGGTGCGGCGGCTCGTGGCAACCGCGACGGATTTCCCGGGCAATACCGGCGTCACCATGCTCGTGCCGGAACCGGGCAAGCCCGGCCTCTATCACGTGGTGTTCAGGTTCGCGGACCAGGCCTCGGTGGAAAAATGGGAGACTTCCGAGATACGGCGCAAGCTCACCGAGGAAGCGGATGCTTTTTCCAGTTCCTACCGGCAGTCCTCGACCGGGCTGGAGACGTGGTTTTCCATACCGGAATGCCCGCACCTGGCGGCTCCTCCCCACTGGAAGATGTTCCTCGTTACCACGCTCGGCGTGTTCGGGGTTTCCTGCGGCGTCATCCCCCTTTTCGGGCTGATATTCGGCCATAACGTCAACTTCTTCCTGGAGAACATCATCGTGAGCGCGGTCATCGTCGGGACGCTTACCTGGGTGGTGATGCCGTTCCTCAGCCATGTCATCTTCCAGAAGTGGCTGTACCGCTAGACACCTTTTTTTGGCTTCTTCACCGAACTACCAGTACACGTATTTTCATAGCTGACACATATTCGGCTGCGAAAAATACGTGGTAAATTTTACGTTACTACGTATTGACCCGCTAAATGATCCCCCGGTATCCTGCCAGTGTGCTTATGCAAACCCAGGGTCTATCATACGTAGTACATATCGAGTGCCCTTTCACATACGCAGCTTCATGCGCGACCGCGCGAACATCCGAGTAGTAAACGAAAAACAAGGAGAAGAAAACCCCGTGAAAAAACGTATCTACAGAATGGCGCTGGTCCTTCTCGGCGTCTTAATCCTTTGCTCGAGCCTCGCCGTACCGGCGATGGCAAGCACAAAAACTTCCGGTCCCATACCGGCCCCGGCTTCCGACAACGCACCGGCCGAACAGGAATTTCTCAACGTCGGCTATGTCTCCATCTATTTCCTTGAAGAGATCCTCGATGAGATCCCTTATGAACAGTTTACCCACATCGTCTGGCAGAACGTCTGGGTTAACAGCGCTTCGGACCCCACCCTGCGGGTCCAGGACGGCATGCCCTGGAACCAGTTAGAGAAATTTTCCGAAGCCTGCCATGAGAACGATGTCAAAGCTATCGCCTGCCTGTTCGGCAAGTCTGACCTGGTCGGCGTGACGGGCTCACCGGCACTCCGCGCCCAACTGGTGCAGAACCTTACCGACATGGTCGAGACATACGACCTCGACGGCATCAACATCGACTGGGAAGGCGGCAACGACCCGGACATTTATGCCGCTTTTATTAAAGAACTCCGTGAGAGCTTCGGGCCTGACAAGAGCATCAGTGCCATCGGTACCTGGCTGGGGCCCCCCGTGAACATCTCCTCCGAGGCCGCCGAGTACATGGACTTCGTGACCGTGATGACCTATGATTACTGGACCATGCCGTCTTACGGCACCCTGGAGACCGTAGCCGGTTCCATGGAGATGTGGCACGAGGCCGGGTTCCCGAAGGAACAGCTCGTCATGGGACTCCCCTTCTATTGCACGACCGGCGCCGGGACCACCGGATGGACGCCCTACCGGAACATCCCCGGGGCTTACAACGCCGCTCCGGACCAGAACACCGGATCGGGCTACAACTTCAACGGCCGCGACCTGCTACAGGCCAAGGTCAGATGGGTGATTGAAAACGGTTACGGCGGCGTGTTCAATTACGAACTGGGCACCGATACCCTCAATACACCCACGTCCCTCTCAGACGCCGTCTGGGAAGCCTTTACCTCAGAAGAATAATCAGCGCTGCAACCACCTGCGTGTGAAGCCGTATAAAAGCCGGGGCGCCATAAAGGCGCCCCGGTATGTTTTTAACCCCCCATTTTCACCCTAAGCTTTGACGCTGTTCCTCCGCCATGCTATGCTCGATTAAAACCGTAAACGCGGTAAGCCGCGGTGAGTGGGTAACAGCATGAACACGATAAAGATCGACCCGGAACGCATTACCGGCAGCGTCAACCGCAACATCTTCGGGGGGTTCGCGGAACACCTGGGGAGATGTATCTACGGAGGCCTCTACGAGCCAGGGTCACCAAAGGCGGACGAGAACGGTTTCCGCAAGGACGTCCTGGAGGCCTTGAAGCGTCTGAGGATGCCGCTGATACGCTATCCGGGCGGGAACTTCGCTTCCGGATATCGGTGGCGTGACGGCATCGGGCCGGCGGACCAGCGCCCCGCCCGCATCGACCTTGCCTGGCACGATACCGAGAGCAACCGGTTCGGGACAGACGAGTTCATCCGCTACTGCCGGACGCTGGGTACGGAGCCGTACCTGGTGGTCAACTGCGGTGACGGCGACCTGCGGGAAGCGAGGGACTGGGTTGAATACTGTAACAGCCCGGCCGGTACGGCGCTGGCGGACCTGCGGGTGAAGAATGGCTCCCCGCAGCCGCACAACGTCCGCTACTGGGGCATCGGGAACGAGGTTGACGGCGCCTGGCAGATCGGGTACAAGACCCCGCAGGAGTATGCCCGCGCCTGTACGGAATACGCCAAGGTTATGAAGTGGGTGGACCCCTCCATCAAGGTCGTGGCGTCCGCCGTGTCCCACTGGGACGGTGAATGGTTCGAGCGTTGCCGCCTGCTGATGGAGCAGTGCGCGCAGCACATCGATTATCTATCCTTACACTGGTACGTAGGCAACCCGGAAGACGATTTTGGCGCCTACATGTGTGTGCCGGAGATGCTGGAGCAGCGCCTGGCCGCGGTGGAAGGACTGGTGAATGCGGTCAGCCTGCAGCGGAGCATCAAACAACCGGTGCGCCTGGCCGTGGATGAGTGGAACGTATGGTACCGGACCCACCCGCAGTACGGTATCCCCGCCGAGGAAAGCAAGCTGGAAGAGTTCTACAACCTGGAGGATGCCCTCGTGGCGGCTCTCCAGCTTAACCTGTTCCTGCGGCACGCCGGTACGGTAAAGATCGCGAATATCGCCCAGGTGGTCAACGTCATCGCGCCGGTGTTCACCAATCCGGACGGCATGTTCCTCCAGACCATTTTCTACCCGTTCGAGCTCTACAGCCGCACCTGCGGCAGCCAGACCATCGATGTCTGCTACTCCGGGGACACCTTTTCCTCAGGGGAGCATAAAGGCGTGCCGACGCTGGACATAGCCGCGACCATTGACGAGACAAAGCGGCAACTGGTCCTGTATGTCGTCAACCGGAGCCGTCAGCGGTACACGGAAACCGGGATCAAGCTGACATCCGGAAAATTCGCGGACAAGGCGACCGTGTTCGTCATCAACGGGCCTGACATCGAAGCGGAGAACTCCTTCGAGAAGCCGGACGAAGTAGTTCCGACACAATATTCGGTGGAGACGAACGAGACATCGGTGACGTTCTCCTTCGAGCCTCATTCCGTGACGGCGATGGTGTTCGGGATACGGTAGGAGCAACTAAAAGAATAGCGGGTTACGTCTTCGAGTTCGCCCACCCTACGGGGTCGGCGCCATGTATACGGTAGTCTCAGCAGTTTGGCCGGCCATAATACTGGTTTCGAACTCCATCTGAAGAAAACCGGCGGCGCTGACGTAAAACTTGTAGGCCCCGGTTAGTATGTCACTAAAAATGACCGTACCATTGTCAGTGGTGATACCGGTAACTTTCAATTGGCCTTCCGGCTGGGTTTCCGACACCACTTTGACCCCAACGAGGGGAAGAGTACCTTCGGCGAGAACGGTGACCTCGAGCGAGCCTTTATCCGGTTCATCCTGCCCGTTGCATCCCGTGATAACTGCCAGTAGAAGTACGGCTAGAATTCCTATTACGGTAATGGTCTTCACGTCGGTTCACTCCAATTACTCCTACATGATACAACGCCGCGGCAGGCGGGAAGATATAGTTAATGTTATGGTAACCAAAACCCACCCTGCCTCCATTAAACGGAGGCTACGGAATGGTTCTGGCAGGTCCAGAAAAAGGGTGGCGCTCCGACGATGTCGGAGCGCCACCGCTATTCCATTCTGAAAACACCAATGGCCTTATTCAACAGCTAGCGCGGCGGCCCCGGGGGATTTTCCATGTACATGTCCTCGTGGGCTTTCTTGAGCCATTTAGGGATCTCGATGCTGTTGGGGCACTTTTCCAGGCACTGGAGGCATTCCGTGCACTTGTCGGCACGCATGTCCTGGTTGATGCCGAACGGCCCGTTATAGCGGAACTTGCCGATGTTGATGTCCTGGTACATCATGGCGTCTTCATATATCTGGAAGACGGTGGGGATGTCCACGCCGCTGGGGCACGGCATACAGTACTTGCAGCCGGTGCACTTGACCGGCCTGAGGGAGCGATAGGCGCCGCGGATCTTGTCGATGAGCTTGAGTTCGGCGGCGGTCATGGAATGGAGCTTGGCGTTGTTGGCTATTTCCAGGTTCTGTTCGACCTGGGCGAACGTGCTCATGCCACTGAGAGTCATGGTGACTTCCGGCTGACTCCAGAGCCACTGGAAGGCCCATTCCACCGGTTCCTGCTTACGGTCCGCCGTGGCCCACATGTCCGCTACGGGTTTGGGTGGTTCCTTGGCGAGCAACCCGCCGCGGAGAGGCTCCATGACGACGATGGGTATGCCTTTCTCAGCCGCGTATTTGACGCCCTTCTGCCCGGCCTGTTCGTGCCAGTCCATGAAGTTGTACTGGACCTGGGCGAGCGCCCAGTTATCGTAGCCGTCAAGGATGGTCTTGAAGGCATCGAAGTCGTCATGGAAGGAAAAACCGATGCTGGCTATCTTTTTCGCGGCGATCTGTTTTTCCGCCCAGTTGAGTAGGTCGAATTTCTTGACCGCTTCCCAGCCGTCCTTGTTGAGGCCGTGGAAGAGGTAGAAATCTATGGTATCGATATCGAGCTTCTGGAGCTGCTCGTTGAGGATGCGGTCCGGGTCTTCCGGCTTCTCCACGGCGCGGACGGGCAGCTTGGTGGCGACGCGGACCTTCTCGCGATAGCCGTCCTTGAGGGCCTTGCCGACCACTTTTTCGCTTTCACCCGCATGGTAGAGGTAGGCGCTGTCGATGTAGTTGACGCCGTTATCGAAGGCGTAGCGGATCATGCGGATAGCTTCCGGTTCGTCGATTTTGCCCTGTTCCCCGTTGATGACGGGCAGGCGCATGGCGCCGAAACCGAGGACGGAGACCTGCCATCCGGTCTTGCCGAACGTACGATAGTGCATGAAGAACTCCTCTGAGAAATGGATTTGCACGGCTTGGCGATATATCGCAAGAAAACCGTTACTGAGCATTGTGCCATGTTTGGAGAGAAGATGCAAGCCGGGGGGAGTGGCAATCAACAGCTTACGCTATTCAGGGGACATGAAAAGGAAACCGCAGGCAAGATACCCGCGATACCCTGGTCGAGAATGCGAAACTTATCGATTGTCGGCGGCTGCCGCTGAGCAAAAGCCGCCCTACGTTGCTACGAAATCCATAACTCGATGTAGTTGGTCATATATAGTTTGCCGTTTTCGTATCGATAGACAAATATACCGCCTGCCCCATAAAGATAATCCGCTTGCCAGCCCATGTATACCATTACTATTCCGCTCTCTCTGTCATAGAAGGGACGGGAAACCTCCACCGACGGACCGATTCTCGGGTGAGACAGCCTCCAACCAAGCCAACCGAGACTGAGGGGCGTATCAAAATACGCATCCATCTTCTCTGAAACGTCAACACAGTATCCCCCATCAATGGAAGAACTTATGGTCAAGTTTGCCGGAGCAATATTTGTGTCGATGAATTTGCCGACAACTCTAAAAAGCGTCTCCTCAGAAATTCCCAGTGTCGAAAAGTTGTCACCATCCTTTATCGAATTGGCGACATTTTTCTGCATCTCATGAATGTTACGGAAATTATGATCTGCGTATGCGTTGTCAACAATCGCAAAATAGGCGCTGTCCCCATATTCCATTTTCAACGCTAAGGCCAAAAGCCTGTCTTCTTCACTTTCATAAACCGGCTGTGCATGATTAAGCGGAATCCCCACGATGTAGGCGGCAAAAAACCAGATGATCAGCGCATTACAGATTGCGGCGCCAATGCCGATACCGGTACCTCGCAGTCCCCGTTTCCGCTGCCCTTTCTTGACCATGTACACCGTATCCCAAATCAAGAAGCCGATGCCGGCTAATAACGGCAATCCGAACGTGAAAGCCTGCCAGTTTGGCCCAGCGTACAGGTCGAAGGCAAAGAACCACCAGGGGAACAGTATACAAAATCCCAGGATATTAACCAGCAAGATCAGTACCACATCGCTACCTGACAAAATGTTAACAGTATGATAAGACATTACTTGTGGCCGATGCAAGAGTCAACAAAGGAGCTTGAATCGTATTATCATCCCAGGCAGAGCGCAGGGATGTAGAACCAGCGTTTATTGTATAATGAACCAGTACCGACTCAACTTGCAGGAGTGAAACAACCAATGAAATTCTCGCCGTTACTGGACAGGATACCGGACTACCCGTTCCGCCGCGTGGGCAGGCTTTCCACGGAGGTTGAGCAGAAGGACGGCGTCCGGGTGATCAACGCGCGCATCGGGATACCGGACCAGGAAGCGCCGCCGAGCGTGAAACAGGCGCTGGCGGAGTTCGTCAAGGCGGACAGGTCCACGTACGGCTACCCGTGCGACGTGCATCCGGAACGGGGCATCCCGGAGCTTATCGAGGCGATCATCGGACATTACAAAGAAAAGTACGGCGTGACGCTGAAACCGGAGAACATCGCGGTCAGCGGCTGGAGCAAAGACACGCTGTTCAACCTTGTCCGGCTCTTTGATAAGGGCACCATCCAGGTGCCGGACCCGGTCTACCCGGTCTACGAGGGCACCTCCATCCTGGCCGGTAACACGGTGACCCGTGTCCATACCGGCGAGGACACGGACTGGCTGCCGCAGTTCGACCTGAAGGCGGGATCGGATACGGTGGCGCTGTATTTCTGCGACCCCAACAACCCCACCGGGGCGGTCGCGGGCATCGATTACTACAAGGACCTGCAGAAGGGCCTGGAAAAGGCGGACGCGGCAGGGATATTCGATAAAGCTTATAAGGACTTCGTCTTCGACAGCCGGTGCCAGCCGGTCTCGATCACCCAGGTACCGGGACTGATGGACCGGGGCTTCGAGGTGGTTTCCTACTCCAAGCACTACAACTTTGTCGGCATCGGTCTGGGCTGGGTGGTCAGCAGCAGGGACAACATCGACCGCTGGCTCAAGCTCAACAGCCAGTACGGCCAGGGCGTTGAGTGGTACAAGCAGAAGGCCGGGGCGTTCGCGCTGACCAGTCCGGCGGTCAAGGCGGAAATGGACGCGTATTGGAAGGAACTGAAGGAGCGGCGGGACATCTTCACCAGGGGACTGAAGGAACTCGGATTGAGCGTGCGGGTACCGGATGCCACGCCCTATCTCTGGATAAAAGTGCCGGAAGGCTTCGACGACGAGGACTTCGTGCTCAACACCATCATCCGTAAAGCGCACGTGGCGCTCATGCCGGGTTCGTACTTCGGGAAAAACGGGGCGGGCTACATGCGCGCTACGGTCTTCTTGACGCGGCAGGACATCGAAGAAGCCCTGGACCGCATCCGTAAGGTGAAGACCTGGTAGCTCCGCGCGGTACCGTGGACGGGATACTGAACGTCAATAAAGAGGCGGGCATGACCTCCTACGGAGTCGTCGCCGCCGTCAAACGCCTGGCCGGGCAGCGGCGGGTAGGACATGCCGGAACGCTCGATCCGGACGCCACCGGCGTCCTGCCGGTCTGCCTGGGGAAAGCCACCCGCATCGTCGAATTCTTCATGGACGCCGCCAAGGTCTATGTGGCGGAAGTGGAACTCGGCGCCTGCACGGACACCTACGATGCCGCGGGTGCGGTAACTTCTCAAGGCGATGCTTCCTCGGTTACCCGCGAGGATATAGAGAAGGCGCTCGACGGCTTCCGCGGCGAAATCGAGCAGACCCCGCCGATGTACAGCGCCCTCAAGTACCAGGGACGGCCTTTGTACAACCTCGCGCGTGAGGGCGTGACGGTGGAGCGAGCGGGCCGGAACGTGACCATCTACCGGCTGGACCTGCTCGAATGGATTTCCCCCCGGTTGAAGATAGAAGTGGAGTGCAGCAAGGGCACCTACATCCGTTCGCTGGCCAACGACATCGGGCAGAAGCTGGGGTGCGGCGCCTACCTCAAGACGCTGGAGAGAACGCGGTACGGTATCTTCGACATCGAGCGCGCGGTGACCCTGGAGCAGGTCCGGGAGGCCTCGGAGCAAGGCGGGCTGGAGAGGCTGCTATCCCCCATCGACGCCGCCCTGGGCGGGATGGCGCGGGTAGACGTCGATGAGGCGGAGGCAGCGGCGCTGAAGCAGGGAAAACCCATGACCAAAGAGATGGGCAGCGAGCCTGAAAACGGCACATTTACCCGATACCGGCGGGCTTATGATCCGGCCGGGAAGTTCATCGCCATACTGTACCGGGACAAGGATGCGGGTTTGTGGCGGCCGAAGAAGGTTTTTACGTAGCTTAAAAGTCAAAGGTCAAAAGTCAAAGTTACAACTCAAATCTCAAAAGTGTGCCTACGAAAATACTGCTATTGTCCCGTCCCGCCCGATTGTCGATAGGCAAAGACCAATAAAAAGGACACTGCTCTCCACCTCAGAGTAGCGCGGGCATCTTGCCCGCGGCAAGAGCCTACTCATCCTGAGTTTTTCGATGCATTGCTCGCCTTCGACAGACTCAGAGTCTCCCCTGAACTTGATACCGGGTTGGGCGGCTTTTTCGTTTACGTATAAAAACCTAGGTAAATACCTTGTTCATCTTGACAGTGCTTGCCTAAAGAGAGTATAGTCACATCGGCTGTGTTTTGCATTCAGCCTGAATCTGTGCCGAGTCTGCCAGGAAAGGGACAAAACCACTCAATATGGGCAAGAACAACGCTGCCATCAACGGCGAATTAACCACCTCCAATGCTCTTTCCGTGGCACAGGCCAGACCACCGAAAAAAAGCGGGGGCAATACTAGCCGGCAATGAAAATTGCGCTGGTTTCTCCGTATGACTTCGCTCACCCGGGGGGCGTGGTCAACCACATATCCTGCCTGGAACAGCAATTCACCCGGATGGGGCACGAGGTCAAGATCATTGCTCCTGCCTCAAAGGCCATGCACACCCTGGGAGACCGGTTCATCCGCATCGGGACGCCGCGCCCTATCCCGGTCAGCGGTTCCATAGCGCGCATCACGCTTTCCCTGCGCATCGACCACAATATCCAGGAAGTCTTTGCGCGGGAGAAGTTCGATATCTGCCACCTGCACGAGCCGCTGATGCCAACGCTCTGCACCACGACGCTGCGCCTGAAGCGCTGCCCGATGGTGGGCACGTTCCATGCCTCCGGCGGAAAAAACTGGTACACGATGTTCTCACCCATCATGAAATGGTACCTGGACCGTTGGTGGAGCAAGCTGGATGGGCGGATCGCCGTTTCTCCGGTGGCCCGGAATTACATCAATCATTATTTCCCGGGAGAGTACACCATCTTTCCCAACGGCATCGATACCCGGCACTTCGACCATCGGGTAGAACCCTTCAGTCAGTACATGGACGGCAAGTTCAACGTCCTGTTCGTGGGACGGCTGGAAAAGCGGAAAGGGTTCGATTACCTGCTCGACGCCTACAAGAAAGTACGCAGAGAATACAAGGACTGCCGCCTCATCCAGGTAGGCCCGGGGGTCCGCCTGCGCCGTAACTACGAAAAGCGCGTGGTGGATGAAAACATACCGGACGTCTTTTTCACGGGATACGCCACGTACGCCGATCTGCCGCGCTACTACAAGACCGGCGATGTCGTCTGCTTCCCCAACACCGGGTGGGAGAGCTTCGGTATCGTCCTGCTGGAAGCGATGTCCGTGGGGCGGGCCATCATCGCTTCCGATATCGACGGCTTCAACGCCGTGCTGACGGACGGGCGGGAAGGCATCGCCGTGCCGCCGCGGGACTCGGACAAACTGGCGGAAGCGATCCTCAAGCTCATCCGCGATGATGAATTACGCTGCGCTATGGGAGAACGCGGCAGGCGTTATGCTGTAAAATATGACTGGGAAGTACTGGCGCTGCGCCTTCTAGACTATTATAATGCGGTACTGGGCAGGGTCCGTAACCGTGAAACGGAGCCGGAAGAAGTAACGGTGGCTCCGGGAAACCTCACCGAGGCAACTTAACCGATGTCTAATCTCAACAAGACCCGTAAATCTATAGCTGTGTCCGTGACGGGGCCGGTAGTCAAGCTCCTGGCTAAAACACCGATCACTCCCAATGCCCTTACCTGGATCGGGTTCCTGATCACCGTGGGAGCCGCCGTCCTCATCGCTACCCGGCACCTGGTGGCCGCCGGCGTCACGCTGCTGGTAGCGGCGCTGTTCGACATGCTGGACGGAGCCCTGGCACGTTCCACCGGCAAGACGACGCAGTTCGGGGCCATCCTGGACTCCAGCCTGGACAGGGTCTCGGAAGCGGTCATCTTCATCGGGCTGGTAGCGCTGTTCGCCGGGCGGGAGATCGGAAGAGCACACGTCTGAACTCCAGTCACCGCTCATTATC
>CAZQQL010000030.1:0-31446 GCA_964595455.1 uncultured Dehalococcoidaceae bacterium | reverse complement strand
AGCAACAAGCTGGAACGATATACTCCAAATACCATCACCAGTTTCGATGAGTTGAGGAAACACCTGGTATCCATCAAGGCGGAAGGAGTCGCCTATGACGACGAAGAATGTTACGTCGGGGTGCGAGGCGTTGCGGCCGTCCTGAAAAATGGTGAAGGCAATGTTGTGGGGGCTGTTAGCACTTTCGGTCCTTCCCAACGATTGACCCGGGAGAAAATGATAGAACAATCTCCTCTAGTCAGAGAATGTGCACTTTCTATCTCTCGCGAACTTGGTTACACAGGAGATTAGGGACCAGAACCGGTCTATCCTTCTCCGTTTGCAGCTTCCTGCCCGTACATCGGAACCCCAAATTCAGGCTTCGTTTTTTCCGGAATAACTTGACAGAAGACCATGAGAATACTAAAATTAAAAGTAATCATTTTTTGTCACGATTTTTACAAATTTTGTAATTATATCTCAATTCTCTTCCTGACGGAACCCATGACGAAGGAGCACGTATCCAACCTATGCAGTTTGAAAACTTGTTTTCCCCCATTAAAGTCGGTGCCAGGACCGCAAAAAACCGTCTGGGCTTTCCCGCCCATGGAGTCCCGGCTCTCGGCTTCATGAATGACGAATCACACGGCACCGAATATATCGCTTACCAGGTCGCTCGCGCCAGAGGCGGCAGCGCTCTGAACATAATCGGCTCCATCGGTTGTTACGACCAGCCGATCAAACTGGGGCCCACGCCGGTACCGCCCCCGACTCCCTCTCTGGTCATTCCCAAGCTCCAGCGTCTGTCCGAGGGCCTCCACGAACACGGCACCATCGGCCTCATACAACTCTACATCTACAGTGATTCGTACCTGTACATCAATTCCATTAATACCTGGGGGTTCACGGCCCCGGCCGGCCAGCAGGAGAGTGTGGCCGAGTGGCAGAATTTCGATGACAGCGATCTCGAAAAGAAAGTCGATCTGTTCGCTTATTACGCCAGACTCTGCAGGGACGGAGAGATGGACGGTATCGAGGTGCATGCATGTCACGGCGACCTGGTCCAGCAGTCCTGGAGCAGGTGGTCCAACCAGCGTTCCGATAAATGGGGCGAGCCGATGTACTTTGCCAGCCGGGTCGTGGAGGCTGTCAAGGCAACCTGCGGCCGGGATTTCCTCATCAGCGTCCGCATTCCCGGAGACGACTTTTCCTACAACGGCATGGATAACCAGGCCAACGCGGCAGTCGCTCGGGCTCTCGAGGAGACCGGTGATGTCGATCTCATCAACGTCAGCTGCGGCAACGGCGGCGCTTCTTACGCCTATACCGTCGGTTCCATGTATATCCCGGCGGGTTCGATCGGCATCCCGCTGGCTTCCGGGATAAAGCAGGCGGTCAAGTCCATCCCGGTGATGGCCACCAGCCGCTTTAATGATCCGGCGCTGGCTGAAAAAGCCATTGCTGAAGGCCACTGTGATATGGTCGGCATGGTGCGCGCACATATGGCGGACCCGGAAATCGGCAACAAAGCCCGGGAAGGCCGGTTGGACGATATCCGTATGTGTATCGGATGCAATCAGGCCTGCTGGGATGGCGCGGGAGCTTCAAATTGTGCCCAGAACGCCACGTCCGCGCGTGAGGCGACCCGTTTCGGTACGATAATAAAAGCAGAACGCAAGAAGAAGGTCATCGTTATCGGCGGCGGTCCCGGCGGCATGGAAGTGGCCCGCGTCGCGGCCCTCCGTGGCCATGACGTGACGTTGTATGAAAAGGAAACGCAGCTCGGCGGCGCCATCAATGTGCTCAGCAAGGCTCCCGGCCGCGAGGAATTCAACCAGGTAACACGATTTCTCATCACCCAGATCAACAAGCTGGGGGTAACCGTCAAGCTCGGCATCGAAGCTACCGCCGACCTCATCCTCCAGGGCGACCCCGATGCCGTCATCCTGGCGACCGGTTCAACTCCCTACATTCTGCAAGTACCCGGTTCCGACCAGGACAACGTGGTCAGTCCGTACCAGGTATTGAACGGGGAGGTCGAAACCGGCGCCAATGTCATCGTTTTCGAATCCACCGGCCACCAGGAAGGCCCGACCGTGGCCGAGTACCTGGCGGAAAAAGGAAAAACAGTCGAGTATTTCACTTATTTCCCGGTCATCAACACCTACTGGGGGCTGCAGATGATGAACATCGGCACGCATATACCCATCGTCTGGGCCAGGCTGAAGGCTTACGGCATACCGATCAATCCGCTATCCACCATCCGGCAGATAGCGGGCAAGACCGTGACCATCGCCGATGTCATAACCGCCGAAGAACGTGTCATCGAAGGCGTGGATACCATCGTTATGGCGACCGGCTACCGGTCTGATAAAAGCCTGTACAGGGCGCTGAAAGGCCGCGTCCGTGAACTCCACCAGGTGGGAGACTGCAAGCTCCCCCGCCGCTATATGGAGGCCATCCATGAGGGGTATGAAACGGCCTTCGATATTTAACACTCATCCATCAGCAGGAGAAACGTGTCATGCAGTTCGAGCACCTTTTTTCACTTATCAGGATAGGCACCAGGACGGCGAAAAACCGTATCATCTTTCCCGGTCACGGCATCCCTGTTGCGTTGCCGTTCTGTGCGGATGAAACCGACGGCGAACGGTACATAGCGTACCAGGCTGCCCGTGCCAGAGGCGGCTGCGCGCTTAATGTTATCGGCCCGCTGGGGTGCTATGCACCTTCGGGCGGCAGCGAACTTACCAATTTTTCCCCGCCGACGCCGGAGAGACTGATACCGAAATGCCGCAAAATGGCGGATGCTCTGCACGAACACGGCACTCTGGCCATCATGCAGCTGTTCAACTATGGCGGTTCCTATGCCCAGCCGTACAACCAGACCTGGGGATACACCCGGCAGATGGGGCAGATGGAGAGCGTGGCGGAATGGCAGGCCATGGACGAAGAGGAACTGAACGGGAGAATCGATTCCTTCGTGAAATATGCCGTTGTCTGCCAGGAGGGCGGTTTGGACGGTGTCGAGATACATGCCTGCCACGGCGACCTCGTCCAGCAGTCCTGGAGCCGGTGGTCCAACCAGCGGACGGACAGGTGGGGCGAGCCGATGTACTTCGCCACGCAGATCGTGGAACGCATCCGTAAAGCGGTCGGCAAGGACTTCATCCTCAGCTTCCGGATTCCGGGTGACGACTTATCGTACGAAGGCATGGACAACGAAGACAACGCCAGGATAGCCCGGGCTCTGGAAGACACCGGCGGGGTCGATTTGCTCAATGTCAGCATCGGGTGCGGCGGCGCATCCTATGCAACGACCGTGGGTTCCATGTATTATCCGCCAGCCTCGATCTCCGTACCGCTGGCATCCGGCATCAAGCAGGCGGTGAAGTCTATCCCGGTCGTGGCCGTAAGCCGCATCAACGATCCCGCCCTGGCAGAGCAAGCCATCGCGGACGGTCACTGCGACATGGTAGGACTGGTAAGGGGGCAACTGGCCGATCCCGAATTTGCGAACAAAGCCCGTGAAGGCCGCACCGAGGATATCCGCCTCTGTATCGGCTGTAACCAGGGCTGCTGGGACTATGGCATCGAGATACTCCGTTGCACGCAGAACGCCGTGCTCAGCCAGGAATCCACCCGGTTCGTTACGATCAAGCCGGCGGAACGGAAGAAAAAAGTCATCATCGTAGGCGGCGGTCCCGGCGGCATGGAAGCCGCCAGGGTAGCGGCTATCCGCGGTCATGACGTAACCCTGTATGAAAAATCGGGCGAACTCGGCGGCCAGGTCAATACGTTGAGCAGGGCTCCCGGGCGGGAAGAGTTCAACCAGGTCACCCGGTTCCTAGTCACCCAGATAAACAAGCTGGGCGTCAGGATTCTGATCAATACAGAGGCCACCGCTGAAACCATCAAGGGCGCCCATCCGGACACGGTCATCATAGCCACCGGTTCCCGTCCGTTCATCGTACCTGTCCCCGGCTGGGAACAGGAAAACGTCGCTACCCCATCCCAGGTTCTCAATAGCGAGGTAACCGCCGGCGAGCGGGTAATCGTCTATGATGCGACCGGTTTCCAGGAAGGCCCGACGGTCGCGGACTTCCTGGCGGAAAAGAGCAGACAGGTGGAAATGCTGACCCATTTCAGCAGCATCAATACACACTGGGGACTGATGACCCACATGATTGGGACGCACATACCGGTCATTTGGGACAGGCTCAAGCGGAACGGGGTAACGGTAACACCGTTGGCGATGGTTAAAAGCATCGAAGGCACAACCGTAACCATCGCGGATGTCATCACCGGGGAAGAACGCATCGTGAGAGATGTGGATACCATAGTGATGGCTACCGGCTACCGTTCCAACAACCGTCTTTTCCAGGAACTGAGAGGACAGGTGGGAGAGCTGTACGCTGTCGGGGACTGTGCGCTGCCGCGGCGGGTTCTGGATGCCATCAACGAAGGCTACATGAAAGCCTTTGATATCTAGGTTAAAACAACGGAGTTAGTATGTCACCGGTCACAATGAACCTGTCCGGCGTCTGGGGATACGTCCTGTTCTGGGCACTGTTCGCCCTGGCTTTCGGGCTGTTCCTTGAACGGTGTGTATTCCTTGTACGGTTACTGAGAATCGGGCGTCCTGAAAAGCGGTCCGATAGCATTGGCCGGCGCATGCTCACGATGCTGAACGAGGTGCTGTTCCAGCGCTGCAACCTGAAATTCGTTACCCGGGAAGACAGGTCCGGCCTGGGACATGCGTTCATGTTCTGGGGATTCGGTCTCTTCTTCATCAGCTATCTGGTGTTCATCGGGTTTTCAGCGGGATTCGGACTGTATCCATATATCGACGGCACTCCGTTCGAGACCGTTTATTTTTCCATCCTTGACATCGCCGGTATCTGCGTCATCATCGCCCTTGCCTGGGCGGCTGTCAGACGGTATATGCTGAAACCCGCGCGACTGAAGTCCAGCCCCGAAGCAGGCATCATCCTCGGGCTCGTTTTCGGCCTGATGCTGCTGCATTTTCTTTCGGCTGGGTTCGGCTACGCATCGAAGGGTACACCGGACTTCTGGCCACCGGTCAGCGCCACGCTGGCGAACGTCTTTACCTCAAGCGGGCTGTCCCAATCAGTCCTGGAGACGGGCTATCTGGTGACCTGGTGGCTCCATTACGCGGTAATACTCGGTTTTATGGTGTACATTCCCCGCTCCAAGCACCTTCATATCCTGGCGTCTCCCTTCAATCTGCTGTACGGATCACATGAGCCGAAAGGCGCCCTGAGCGCTCCCGATCTCGATGCTGAAGATACCGTTGGGGCATCGCGGATACCCGGCTTAACCTGGAAACAGATGCTGGACCTCTACAGTTGCACGGAATGCGGGCGCTGTCACGAGGTCTGCCCGGCCCGGCAGAGCGGCCGGGAGCTTTCCCCCCGGGAACAGGTACTCAACCTGAAACACCACCTTATCGAGACCGGCTCCACCCTCCTTAAGCATGGCCTTTCGGACTCACTGCCGGGATTCGTGGGCGGTATCGTCAGTGAAGAAGAAATCTGGGACTGCGTGACCTGCCGGGCATGCCAGGAAGTCTGCCCGGTGGATATCGAGCACGCCGGACGTATCGTGGACATACGCCGCGACCGCGTCCTCATGGCCGCCGATATCCCGGCCAAGGTCCGGCAGTTCTACCGCAACATTGAAGAAAACAGTAATCCCTGGGGCAAAGCCTGGATGTACCGCGGCAACTGGGCGGAAGGACTGAGCATTTCCAGACCGTCCCCGGATAAACCGGCGGAGACCATTTTCTGGGCGGGCTGCCTGGGGGCTTACGATGAACGCATCCAGCGGATTGCCGGGTCCATCAGCCGCCTGCTGAAGACGGCGGGTATAGATTTCACCATCCTGGGCGCCGAGGAGAAGTGCTGCGGTGATGCCGCCCGCCGTACCGGCAATGAATACCTGTTCCGGGAACTGGCCCGCGAAAACATCGCAACGTTCGCCAGATATGGTGTGAAAAGGATCATTACCGCTTGCCCTCACTGCTACAATGTCTTTAAACAGGAGTACCCGCAGTTTGGCGGCTGCTACGAGGTTATTCACCATACGCACCTAATCAATGATCTCCTGGCAAGCGGGACGATAAATCTTTCCGTCGAGCAACGGCAGCATACGGTGGTTTATCATGATCCCTGCTACCTGGGACGTTACAATGACATCTATGATCCCCCGCGACGTATCCTCGGCAGTATACCCGGCATGACCATGTTGGAAAAAGAACCCTGCGGCCCGAATGCTCTTTGTTGCGGCGCCGGCGGCGGCGCCATGTGGATGAGCGAGACAGGGGAACGGCGCATCAGCGCTATCCTCCTCGACCAGGTCACCGCAAAAAAACCGGACCTGCTGGCTACCGCCTGCCCGTACTGCCTGACCATGCTGGAAAACGAGGTGCGGGAGCAGGGGCTGGAAAACAATCTAGCCGTAAAGGACATCGCGGAAATCCTGCAAAATTCTCTGGCCGGTAAATGAAACTAAGGAAACGGCAGAACCATGGCTGATACCGTACTGGTCTTTCTGGAGACGGAAAGAAACGAACTAAAGAAGGTTTCACTTGAGACACTTACCCTGGCAAGAAACCTGGCGGATGGTTCTGGACGGACGATGTCCGCGGTCCTGACCGGTACCGGTGATGAACACCTGGTGGACCACGTCTCCCGTTACGGTGGAGACTGCGTGTTCCTGTTATCAGGAGACGGGTTATCGCCGCATGACAGCGACGGCCACGTGGACCTGCTGGAACTCATCCTTGAGGATTGCGGGGCCGCTCTGCTCCTTCTGGGAGAAACGCCTCTCTCGAGAGAAGTCGCGCCGCGGCTGGCGGCCCGATTACAGGCCGGTTTAATAAGCGGGTGCGTAGAGCTGAAATACCAAAACGGTACCCTCACCGGCAGGCGGGCTGTCATGAACGGCAAAGCGCATGCCACCGTCGCCTGTTCCGGGGCGCCTTTTAGCATCGCCACGATTTCCAACGGCGCTTATGAAAGCAAGGAATCGCCCCGCAACACACCGCCGGAAATCCGGCATATTTCCCCGGCTTCATTACCACCTTCCGAAGTTGAGTTCCTCAGCTATGTCAAGGGAGACCCGGTGACCATCAGCCTCACCGAGGCAGAAGCCATTATCGCCGTCGGCAATGGCCTGGAACAAGCCGAACGACTCGATGTTATTAGGGAACTGGCCGGGCTGCTCGGCGCTTCGCTGGGAGGGACGCGCGTCGCGGTGGATATGAAGTGGATACCCCTCGAACGGCAGATCGGTATCACCGGCCTGACCGTATCGCCGCGTTTGTTTGTTTCCTGCGGCATTTCCGGGCAATATCCTCATACCGTCAGTATGGATGCCTCAGAAACCATCATCGTCATCAACAGGGACAGGGAAGCCCCCATGTTCAAGCTGGCCACCCTGGGAATTATCGGTCCGATGGAAGACATCGTGCCGGCATTGACGGAGCACCTGAAGCACTTACTTCAAAGCCGTGAGGAACACGCATCATGAATATCGTCGTCTGTGTGAAAGCTGTTCCTAATCCCGCCCTGCCGGTCGAATTTGATGTCCGGAACGATACCATCAAGGACACGGGTTGGAATTATATCATGAACCCGTATGATGAAATAGCCCTCGAAGAAGCTTTGCGCCTGAGAGACATTCACGGCGGCATGGTGACCGCGATGACGCTCGGGCCCGCCCGGAATGATATCATATTACGGACATGCCTGGCCATGGGCGCCGACCACACTGTACGCATCGATATTCCTGGTACCACGGAACCGGACGGTTTGAGCATCGCCCGTCCGTTGAGTGAGGCGATCCGGCAGAAAGAGTACGATATCGTTCTCTGCGGCTATCGCTCTCTCGACCGGAACGCCGGCGAGGTAGGCGGTATGCTTGCAGAGTTGCTAGGTCTGCCTTCCGTTACCGCGGTGGTAGAGCTTACGGTGGACGGCGGCGGTAAGTCCGCCAGAGTTTCCCGGCGGCTGGAACGCGGCGCCCGTGAGATCAAGCAATGCCGGCTCCCGGCCCTGTTCACCACAGACCTCATGCTTAACGAGCCGCGATACCCGACGCTCCCCGGTAGAAAACGTGCCGCCCGGCAACTCATCGAGGTCATCGGGTATGATGTTTTGCTCGCTCCGCAATCCCAGCTCACTCAAATCACCGCCGTGACAAAGCCACCCCCGAAAAAGATTTTCATCCCTACCGGCACGATGTCACCGGCGGAACGTATCCGGATGCTGACACAGGGAAGCTCCGCCAGGAAGAACAGCGGAGGAAATATGCTGGAGGGCAAACCGGACGATATTGCCCGCAAGACGGTGGATTTCCTCAAGGAGAAACGGCTGCTTCCTGAATGATTGGAGGTTGCTGCGGTATTGAGAAAGCAAAACCAATTCCCGCCTTGATATCGATGCAATGATGACGGAAAAAGGGAAAGATTGAAGGAGAAAACCATGGACAACACACGGGTATATGACGTCGTTTCGACCGGTCCCAGGCCTGGAAAAGAAGCTGAATACCATGCATGGTACAACGAACACGTCGAAGAAGCTTTCAAGTTCAAAGGCATAACCAAAGCCGTACGCCTGGGCTGCTTTCAGCTTCCGAAAGGCAACTACGGGACCTGCCCGCAGTACCTGACGATGTACGAATTCGAGGATAAAGCGGCGATGGATGCCTTTTTCAAGAGCCCGATGATGAACCCTCCTGACAAACGAGTACTTGAAAGCCCCGAAATAAGTTTTGAAATGTATTGGGCTGGCGGCTACGAGCCGATAAAGACACTGGAAAGAAGTTAGTCACTCTCAGGCAGCTTAATGCTGTTAATTTTTTTGTACATAAACAGGTGACAATCCCTGGATTCTCAAACGAAATAAACGAAAGCAGGGCCAATCATGAATAGAGTCAACAACAAAGCCGCGATTGTCACCGGAGCGGCATCCGGTATCGGAGAGGCTATCGCCAGGCTCCTGGCCGCAGAAGGCGCTCAAGTCGCAGTGACTGATATCGATGATGAAAACGGACACCGCGTCGTGAACGATATAGTCGCTGCCGGCGGACAGGCAGACTATTGGCAGATGAATGTCGGCGTGGAAGATGACATCAAGCGGACCGTTACCGATGTGTTTGACCGATATCACAAAGTCAATATCCTGGTGAATAACGCCGGCATTCCTGCGGGAGGTATGCATACTCACAACATAACCAATGAACAGTGGGACGAGGGCATGACAGTCGACCTGAAAGGTCCTTTCTGGTGCGTGAAGTATTCGGTCCCTTGTCTTATCCAATCCGGCGGCGGCAGTGTCATTAACATCTCATCGATCATGGGCATACTCGGCGGTCCGACCACGGTTTATTGTACTGCCAAGGCGGCGCTGCGCCACATGACCAAATGCGACGCGGTATCCTATGCCAAAGACAACATCCGGTTTAACTCCGTCCATCCCGGCTATATTGTTACTCCGTTGTTTAAAAAACTCGCTGCCAGGACTGAAGGCGTCGAGAGAGCGATGGAACGGGAAGGCAAGGGAATTCCGCTGGGCAGGATGGGTATGCCGGAGGAAATCGCATACGGGGTCTTGTTCCTTGCTTCCGACGAGTCCAGTTATGTTACCGGGACGGAAATGATTATCGATGGCGGGAAAGTCATAGTTTAGTTTGGCGAAAGCTGGTCGCAACCAGATGGACGGTAGAGGTATTTATGTCCACAGGTTTCCCTAATCTGTTCTCTCCAATAAAGATTGGTACGAAGACGGCGAAAAACCGTATCGTGTTTCCGTCGCACGGCGTCCCGGCGCTGCCGTTCACCGGCGATGATACGAATGGCAGGGCCTATATCGAGTACCAGGCGGCGCGCGCCAGGGGCGGGTGTGCCGTGAACATAATCGGGAGCCTCGGGTGTTACGATGAGCCCGTCCGGCTCGGCCCGATGCTGCTTTTCCCGCCGACGCCATCGCGGCTCATCCCCAAGCTGCAAAGACTGGCGGATGCCCTCCACGAACACGGCACGCTCTGCCTGATACAGTTGTACATTTTCAGTGAAGGTTTCCTGTCTATCCCTTGCAACGGGACACTGGGCTATACCTCGTTCGCCACGCAGATGGAAAGTGTTGCGGAGTGGCAGAACTTTGACGACGCCGACCTCGAGAAAAAGGTTGACCTGTTCGTGAAGTACGCCGCGCTGTGCCGCGACGGTGGTGTTGACGGCATCGAGATTCATGCCTGTCATGGGGACCTTATACAACAGTCCTGGAGCCAGTGGTCCAACCAGCGTACCGACAAATGGGGACAGCCTATGTATTTCATCACGGAAATCCTGACGCGCATGCGGTCCGCTGTGGGTAAAGACTTCATCATCGCCGTGAGGATGACATCCGATGACCTGAGTTACCATGGCATGAGCATCGACGACAATATGGAAATCGCCCGTGCTCTCGAGGCTACCGGAAACGTGGACCTGCTGACGACCAGTTTCGGGAGCGACGGGATTTCCAATGCTTACACCGTCGGATCCATGTATGTTCCGGCGGGTTCTCTCAGTATTCCGCTAACATCCGGCCTGAAGCAGGTGGTGAAAACGATTCCGCTGGTAGCCACCAGCCGGATTAACGATCCAGCCCTGGCGGAAAAAGCCATCGCTGAAGGGCACGCGGACATGGTCGGCATGGTCCGTGCGCAGATAGCCGATCCGGAATTCGGTAATAAAGCCCGCGAGGGGAGGATAGAGGATATCCGCCTCTGCATCGGGTGTAACCAGGGGTGCTGGGAATCCGAGGCGGAACCAACCTGCCTCCAGAACGCAGCGGTGTACAGGGAAGCCACGGAATATGCCACCATCAAGCCGGCTTCTCCCAAGAAAAAGATAGTAGTAGCCGGTGCGGGCCCGGCCGGCTTGGAGGCCGCCAGGGTAGCGGCTGCCAGGGGCCACCAGGTGACCATCTATGAGAAAAGCGACCGTGTCGGGGGTCAAATCAATGTCTTGAGCAAAGCCCCGGGGCGTGATGAATTCAACCAAGTGACGAGATACCTTTCAGCGCAACTCAATAAGTTGAACGTTGACATCAAGCTGAATACCGTGGCAACGCCGGAAAGTATCCGAGAGCACAACCCGGACGTGGTAATCATTGCTACCGGCGCTGAACCTTACGTTCTGCCGGTCCCCGGCGGCGAACAGGAAAACGTCGTCAGTCCTTCACAGGTACTGACGGGTGAAAAAGAGGCAGGCAACAGGGTCGTTGTCTACGAATCCACGGGGATGTCTGAAGGCCCGACGGTGGCGGATTTCCTGGCGGAAAGGGGAAAACACGTCGAGCTTCTGACTCACTTTCCGTCCATCTGCCAGCACTGGGGCCTGAAATCCCTCGGTAACGGCACCCACCTTCCCCTGATCTGGGGACGGCTCAAGAAGAACGCCGTGAATATCGTCCCATTGACGACGATCAGTAAAATCGAGGGAAAGAGGGTTACCATTGCGGATGTGGTTACCGGTGAAGAGCATGTCCTGGAGGACATCGATACGGTCGTCATGGCCACGGGATACCGGTCGGAAAACCGGCTGCAAAGGGAACTCAAGGGCAAGGTTAAAGAATTGTACGTCATCGGTGATGGCAAGCTGCCGCGGCGGTGTCTTGACGCCATTCATGAAGGCTTTATGACGGCGTTCAGCATATGAACTGCTTAACAGAGATGAAAATGGTAATCATCCGGATTGAACGGACCACTACCACGGAGGAACAGCGCCATGCAATTTGAGAAATTATTCTCGCCGATAAAGATCGGCACGAGAACGGCCAGGAACCGGATTGTTTTTCCATCTCACGGGGTGGGAATCCCTTTCGACGACTACATCGGTTACCAGGCGGCCAGGGCGAAAGGCGGCTGCGGGCTGAATATCATCGGTCCCTGCCCTATTCACCATTCCGCAGGCCTGGGAGGCGAGCTCAGCCATCCTATCGACCCGCCTGAAGTTATGATACCCAGGTGGCGGGCGATGGCGAAAGCCGTGCACGAATACGGCACCTTGGTGCTGGTACAGCTCTGGCACGCCGGGGACAAGTCAGAGGGAGTGACCAAGACGAGCTGGGGCGTTTCCGAGAACCCGATCAACCTCGACATGGACCGGCCCCTGGTACCGCACGCCATGACCGATGGGGAAATCGAAGAAGTCATCGATGGCTACGCCGCCTATGCCAGGGCCGCTCAGGAAGCCGGTCTGGACGGGTGCGAGATACACGGCGGCCACGGGTACCTGCCGCCCCAGTTCTGGAGCCCCTGGGTGAACCACCGCCAGGACAAATGGGGAGAGCAACTGGCGTTCATCACCGGGGTGATCGACAGGATACGGGCGGCGGTCGGGCAGGATTTCATCTTCGGCATCAGGATGAGCGGGGATGACCTGTATCCCGGTCCAGGCGCCATGGATATCGAACATAGCCAGCAGCTTGCCCGCGACCTGGAAGCGACCGGAAAGATAGACTACCTTAGCATCAGCGTCGGTCACGGCGGTAACTCCAATGCCTACGCTATCGGCAACATGTACGTTCCACCGGGGTCCATCAGCATCCCGCTCGGTTCGGCCATCAAGCAGGTAATTCAATCTATCCCGATCATTACTGTCGGGCGTATTAACGACCCGGCCATCGCAAATAAAGCCATTGCCGACGGTCATTGCGACATGGTAGGGCTGGTACGCGGGCACATCGCCGACCCCGAATTCGGCAACAAGGCGCGCGAAGGCAGACTCGATGATATCCGGCTGTGCATCGGCTGCAACCAGGGATGCAGCATCGATGGAATACCGAACTGCACCCAGAATTACACTGCCGGCCGGGAGACGCAAGACATCTCCGTGATAAAACCGGCGCCGAAGAAGAAGAGAGTGATGGTCATAGGGGGAGGACCGGCTGGTCTGGAAGCTGCTCGCGTGGCCGCATTACGCGGACATGCCGTCACCCTGTATGAGAAAAACGACCGTCTCGGCGGCCTGATCAATACCCTGAGTAAAGCGCCGCTTCGGGAAGAATTCAGCCAGGTCACCCGGTACCTTGAGAACCAGATACGTAAACTGGGGGTCATGGTGAAACTGGGTTCGGAAGCCACCCCAGACTCGGTGAAACTGGAAGACCCGGACACGGTCATCGTGGCTATCGGCGGCCGTCCCTACATAGAGCCCGTCCCCGGCAGCGAGACGGCCCGCGTGGCCAGCCCGGTGCAGGTCTTCAAGGGGGACGCTGCACCGGGGAACAGGGTATTGATTTACGATTGCACCGGCGAGCAGGAAGCGCCGACGCTGGCGGATTTTCTCGGAGAAAAAGGCATACACGTTGAGCTGGTGACGTCCCAGATAAATATCGGGATGCGCTGGGGCATGAATATCGGGATCCTGGTCGGTCAAAACCCGTTCATCTGGCAACGGCTCAAACAGAACGGAGTCCGTGTCACCACGCATTCCCGGCTAAAGGAGATATCAGGGCGCCGGGTCACGCTGGCCGATGTCTGGGCGGGTGACGAGAGCATCATCGACGATGTCGACCTCGTTGTCATGTCCACCGGGTACATGCCGCAGAACGGCTTGTACCAGGCGCTGCAGGGACGGGTCAAGGAACTGTATGCCATTGGAGACTGCGTTATACCGCGACGGGCACTGAATGCCATCCATAGCGCCTACCAGACGGCATTCAACATATAGCTGTAACAGCAGCGAAACCATTACAGAGTAGGGAGAACAAACAACATGCCATTTGAAAAGTTATTTTCACCAATCAAAATCGGGACGAAGACTGCCAGGAACAGGATAGTTTTTCCCTGCCACAGCTATGAAGCCCTGACATGGCCGGAGTACGTTGCCTATGAAGTCGCCCGGGCCAGGGGCGGCTCGGGGGTGAACATCATCGGTCCGGTCGTCGTTCACTATTCCGGAGAAACCGGAGGCGAACACCTGCATGAAAAAGACACCCCGGAAACGCTCCTGCCAAGATGGAAAACCATGGCCGAGGCCGTTCATGAGTACGGCACACTGGTGCTCGCCCAGCTCTGGCACGTCGGCGACAAGTCCGAGGGGCTTGCCAAGACGAGCTGGGGAGTCTCGGAAAACCCTGTCAACAATGATCTGGGGCGCGCCGAAGTCCCTCATGAGATGACGGATGCTGAAATCGAAGAAATAATCGATGGCTTCGTCACCTACGCCAGAACCGCCAGAGAAGCCGGCCTGGACGGGTGCGAGATACACGGCTCTCACGGTTACCTCCCGCAGCAGTTCTGGAGTCCCTGGGTCAATCACCGGACCGATAAATGGCGGGAACCGCTCCTCTTTATCACGGAAGTGGTGACCAGGATAAGAGTGGCCACGGGCAAGGATTTCATCATCGGCGTCAGGATGAGCGGCGACGACCTGTACCCGGGAACGGACGGCATCGATGCCGAGAAAAGCGCCAGGCTGGCACGGGCGCTCGAAGATACCGGTGCAGTGGACTGTCTGAACATCAGCGTCGGGCACGGCGGCAACTCCAATGCCTACACCATCGCCAGCATGTATATCCCGCCAGCTTCCATCAGCGTCCCACTGGCATCGGGCATCAAGCAGGCGGTTAGATCGATTCCGGTGATAGCCGTCGGGCGCATCAACGATCCGGCTATAGCGGAAAAAGCAATTGCCGACGGCCACTGCGACATGGTGGGGCTAGTGCGCGGGCAGATAGCAGACCCGGAATTCGGCAACAAGGCCCGGGAAGGGCGGATAGAAGACATCCGCCTGTGCATCGCCTGCAACCAGGGCTGCAACGTTGCCGGGAGACCGGATTGCACCCAGAATTACGTCGCCGGCAGGGAAACTACCGACATCGCGGTCATCAAACCGGCAGCTCAGAAGAAGAAGGTGATGGTCATCGGGGGAGGACCGGCGGGCATGGAAGCCGCCCATGTGGCGGCATTGAGGGGCCATGACGTCACCCTGTATGAAAAGAACGACCAACTCGGCGGTCTCGTCAACACCCTGAGCAAGGCGCCGGGCAGGGAGGAATTCAACCAGGTGACCCGCTACCTCATGCATCAACTCTCCGACCTCAAAGTATCGACTATCCTCAGTGTCGAGGTGACGCCGGAACTGGTCCAGAAGGAAAACCCGGATACCGTCATTATCGCGACGGGCGCGCGTCCGTATATCGAACCACTGTCCGGTAACAGCGACATACAGCTGACAAGTCCCGCGCAGGTCCTCGATGGTGATATCGACGTGGGGAATAAAGTCATTGTGTACAGTACTACCAGCGAGCAGGAAACGGCGACCGTGGCTGACTACCTCGGAGAAAAAGGGGTACAGGTGGAGATCGTTACTTCTCTGGTCGGTCTTATGGCCGGTCTCATGACTCCTGCGGGAATGCTGATGGGCAGCGGCCCCATCATCTGGCGAAGGCTGAGAAGCCATGGCGTCACTATAACGACACATACGAAGATTGTGGATGCGTCCGGGCACAGCGTTCGGCTCGTAGACGCCTGGTCCGGTGAAGAAAGCGTCATCGACGATGTCGATACGGTGGTCATGGCGACCGGATACCTGCCGAACAAGGGTTTGTACCAGGCGTTGAAAGGCAAGGTAAGGGAATTATACGCCATCGGCGATTGCGTTACCCCCCGGCGGGCGCTGGACGCTATTCATGAAGGATATGTGACGGCGTTTTATGTATAACTGTGGTTAGTCGTTCGCGTACTTTTCAGCTCATGGCTATAGCCGCCCTCCATGATATAAAACCGCTCAAATCAGAACAGAAATCGAATAGTGAAAGCAGCTTGGAGTTGAGTTTGGCTTAAAAATTAGTGGTGTAATTTGACTTTTAGTATCGTTTCTTTGATGGTGGCGGGCGCTACTGTACGGTGGACAGAACCAAGGTATTCGGCGTCAATTTTTTGGTCCATGATCCCAGGTTTATTTGTAGATCTTCCACTTGCAGAGCTGAGATTTAACGCTGGCTGGCGTTATTGTCGGTAGACGGAACAGAGGGTCTTTGAACTCGTTTCTATAGTTTGACTTCTTAGGTCCGTTAAGGATTGATCATCTGGTTCGCTCAAACCCATTTCTGGAAATCATTAACTGATCCTGTAGCTCCTTAAAGCCGCTACACGGACCCGGATATCCTCCCAACAGTTGCTCACGCTTTTCACATTTCTTCCCTGTTTTCTCTCTGATTTGACATCTGGTGACGATACAGTATATATTGGTCGCATGATGTACGTATACGTATTAAAAAATCTATTGGAATACCCTCTGCTAGAATCGAACCGGGAATAAAAACAGGGAAAAATCATGACAGAAATGACAAAAAACCAATCTGAAGACGCCAGGATAAGTTCATGTAACGACGCTCCCTCTGTTCGCCCGTCACAAAGCGTGAGCTTTACGGTAAACCGGAAAGAATACCGTATCCAGGCCCAACCGAACTGTACCCTGCGAGATGTACTTCGGAAAGAACTCGGTTTCACGTCGGTCAAAGACATGTGCGGAGGATACGGTGCGTGCGGCTCTTGCTCCGTCATTATGGATGGGCGAGCAGTCCTGTCGTGTACGCTGTTAGCCGTAGAATGTGAAGGAGCGGTCATCGAGACAGCTGAGGGGATCGCTGACGCAAAACACCCCCTGGTTGATTCTTATATCAGAAACTGGGTAGCGCAATGCGGGTATTGTACTCCGGGTTTCCTGGTAACAGCCAAGGCCTTACTGGACCGGAATCCGGATCCAACTGCGGATGAAATCAAAGAGGCTCTCGGCGGTAACATCTGCCGTTGCGGTACTTATCCGGTGCATATTAAGGCTATCCAGGAAGCAGCCCGGGCATTAAGAGGGGAAAACTGAAATGGTAGAACAACCAGCAGAGAACAAACCATGGCTTTGGAGACCGCCGAAGGATGGATATATCGGCAAACGCGGCCTTCGCCCGAAAGAAGCTGCTGAAAAGGTCACCGGAAGGGCGGTATACGCCAATGACGTCTACCTCCCGGGTATGCTGTATGCGAAATTGTATCGGTCTCCTCATGCCCACGCCCGCATCAAGAACATGGACACCAGCAAAGCAGAAGCCCTGCCGGGAATCTGGACAGTTATCCGATACGATGACGAGACTATTGACTTGAAAGACTATTTTCCAAGAGAAATGGGCTGGTACTGGTGGCGGGATTCCATTCTTCCTGACACTGCTGACTTTTTCGGGGTAAGAGTAGGAGCCATCGTCGTCGGGGATAGTGAGGAGGTGTGCGATCAGGCACTTAAGTTGATCGCAAAAGGTATCGAATGGGAGCAACTGCCCTTCATTTTAGATCCGGAAGAGGCGCTAAAGCCCGATGCTCCTTTGTTGCACCCGGAAATCAATAATAAAAATAATGTTTTAAAAGATATTGTCATCATCAACCAGGGAGATGTCGAGAAGGGTTTTGCCGAAAGTGATAACATCGTAGAATTTTCACTGATAAAAGTTGAGGATGATATATGGGCTACCCCGGAACCCGGCTGTATGGTAGCTCACTGGAAGGGGGAAGAGGAAGGAACGGGCGGCGAATTGGAATTCTGGTTCCACGGGGGAGCTCCCGGCAGGGACATCAGGTTCGGGATACTGCCGGAATTCGATACCGACGTGAAACTGAAATTCCACACACCTCACAACGGTGCCATGTTCGGCGCCAATCAGATGGGTTATTCAGCTCAGTTATGTCGGTATGCGGTCATTGCGACCAAAAAGACCCATCGGCCGGTTAAGCTCATCGATGACTATGGCATGTCCTGGGAAGGAACAAGCTACGAGACCGGGGTGGGCCGCTACAAATTAGGCTTCAACAATGACGGGACGATAGTAGCTATCAAAATTGAACTCTATCAGCATGAAGGCCATCCTATTCATTCGAAATTCATTGATGTTATCAAGACACCCAACGTATACGTTCGCCAGATCCACGCCTACTGGAGCAAAGGTCATGAATCCTGCTGGAAAGACGGCGCCGAGAACTGCACGCTGGCCAATATGGTCATAAATAAAGTGGCAGCGCATCTGGGCATGGACCCTATTAAGGTACAGCTCATTAATGACGGCGCCAAAGGCCATGATATGGCATGGCTTGACGAAAACGTCAAAAAGAAACTCGGAATGCCCGTCAGGGACAGTCTCAAAGAGGTAGTGGAAGCCGGCAAAACTGCTTTTGATTGGGACAATAAATGGCATCCGCCGGCCACAAGGAAGCTGCCTGACGGCAAGATGCACGGCGTCGGTTTCTATGCGGTTGCCAGTTGGGCCACCGGTAACCGTTACAGTACGGGTAATCATCCCCATCCGGGCATATCCATGGCCCGGGATGGCAGCGTAACCATCTTTTTCCGCCGCTGCGATTGCGGGCAGTCCGCCCCGACGACCTACTGCCAGATTGTAGCTGACGAGCTGGGAATCCGGTATGAAGATGTTAAGATCGAGTTCAAAGAATTTGCTTCCTTCGACGCGGCGCACCCGGCCGGTTCCATGGGGTCCTCGATTAATTCCTACGGCCTCATACTGACCGCCAGGGAATTAAAGAAGCAACTTCTCGAATGTGCCTTGAAGCCCATTCCGGTGCCAGGAGGCTTCCCTGGCTTCCAACCCCCGCCGAAACCCTCTCCTTTTGAAGGAAAGGCCATCGGAGATATCGATATAAGAGACGGCATGATCTATGAAAAGGCCAACCCGGATAACCGGATAGAAGTCAGTAAGATCGTTTCATCCCACATGACCGGATGGATGGAGAGTGGTCCCTTTTTCGCTTCGGTAACACCTCCTGAGCCTTACAATCCAGGCGAACAGTTCAGTATGGCCAGACAAGCCTGTTTTATAGAGGTCGAGGTAGATACGGAAACCGGACAGGTAGAGGTAACGAAACTCGTTCACTCCTACGACCTCGGCCAATCGATCAACCCCAACGTAAATGAAGCACAGCTATACGGCGGTGCGTATGAAGGTATCGGTGTTTCCGCTACCGAGGCTATTTTCTATGACCCCCGGACCGGAGTCAAACTGAATGACAATTTCCTGGGTTACCCGGTTTTGACAATACTTGATCTTGGGGACATCGAATCTCCTCTCGTGGAAACACATCTTGGCTACAGTCCCTATGGACTCTACGGCTGCAGTGAAGCCGGCAAGGCCGCCACGGCTGCGGCGTTACTCGTTCCGGCGGTTTATAACGCTATTGGTAAATGGCTCGAATACACTCCGGTTACCCCGGAACGGGTCCTGCAAGCGCTTGGAAAGGCATAGTAAAGCAGTACAATGAAGAGCTTAATGAAATTCGACCATATCGATGCTTCCTCGATTGAAGACGCTACCTCGCTGCTTCAGAAATATGGAGGCAAAGCCTGGATTATCGCAGGCGGCACTGACGTGATCGGCACGATGAGATTTGAGATACTCGATGACTACCCCGAAGCCCTGATCAATCTCAAATCCATTCCCGGTATGGACTACATCACGGAAGAGAACGGGACGCTCAGGATTGGCGCCCTGGCTCGTCTCCATGATATCTCCGTCAACTCCATTGTTAAAGCGGACTACCCGGCACTCGCCGAGGCTGCCGGCAGGACAGCTTCGCCTCATGTCAGGGAAATGGGTACGATTGGCGGAAACATCTGTCAGCTCATCCGGTGCTGGTATTTCCGGAAAGAGGAAAACCGGTTCGACTGCATCAGAAAAGGCGGCAAGATGTGCCACGCCGTACTCGGGGACAACCGCTACCACTCGATTTTCGGGGCAGTCAGGGTCGGCGATCCGCCCTGTGCCCAAAAATGTCCGGCCGGCACGGATATACCCGGCTATCTTGCCAGCATCAGGGACGGGGCCCTGGAAAAAGCCGCGAAGGCATTGATCGAGTATAATCCCCTTGCGGCAATGACAGGACGGATCTGCCCTCATTTCTGTGAAAGCGAATGTAACCGCAACGAACTCGACGAATCGGTATCGATACGCTTGATTGAACGCGCTGTCGGCGATTACATCCTCGCTCATGCCGATGAGTTTTATCGTCCGCCCCAAAAAGAAAGCGGCAAACGAGTGGCCGTCATCGGTTCCGGCCCGGCGGGACTTACCGCCGCATACTACCTGAGAAACCTCGGCCATGCTGTAGCGGTCATCGAGGAATTCGATGAACCGGGCGGCATGCTGATGTACGGGATCCCGGCGTACCGTCTGCAACAGGATGACGTCAGGAAACAGATAAAGGCTCTTGAGAACATGGGCATTCGCTTCCAGTGTCGGACCACCGTTGGTAAAGATGTTACCCTTGAAAAGATCAAGGGCGAGTATGATGCGGTGTTCTGCGCTACCGGGGCCTGGAAACAGGCTTCTCTCGGCATCGAGGATGAGGACCTGCTGACGTTCGGCCTCGCATTCCTGAAACAGGTCGCCAATGGAGAGAGGAAACGACCGGCGAAGAACCTCCTCGTTATCGGTGGCGGCAGCGTGGCGATGGATGTGGCCATCACGGCCAGGCGGCTAGGGGTTCGAAATGTGACGGTAGCATGTCTCGAATCCGAAGCTGAAATGCCGGCTCTGCGGGAAGAAGTTATCCAAGCTCAAAAAGAAGGAATCAAGCTGATGCCATCCTGGGGACCTTCCGCCGTCATCAAGAACAACGGACAACTGGCCGGCATGGAACTGGTACGCTGCTCTTCCGTCTATGACAGCCAGCACCGGTTCTCTCCCGTCTACGATACATCGGTTAAAGAAAAGATCGAAGCGGACCAGGTCATGCTGGCAATCGGCCAGCGTCCCGACCTGTCCTGGACTGGTGACCTGCTGGAGCAAGCGCGAGGACTGGTAGCGGTTGACGTTACCACACAAGCGACGAACCTTGCCGGGGTTTTCGCCGGCGGTGATGCCACCATTCCCTCCGGTTCAGCCTCTGTCGTGGCAGCAATCGCCGCCGGACGCAGGGCTGCGTCATCGATCAACCAGCATCTCGGTGGGCAGGCGCTGCCTGAACCCGAGAAGAAAATAGAACACCTTCAAAGGGCCTCCAGTAGTGAGTTGGAACATACCACCAGGGTAAGAACTCCTGAGGTCCCGGCATCTCAGGTCACCCTTGACGCCGAAGATGCACGTGGCTTGGATTATGATCAAGTTGCAACGGAAGCTCGCCGGTGTTTCAATTGCGGGTGCGACGGCGTGAATCCTTCCGATACAGCGCCGGCCCTTGTCGCCCTCGACGCAACGATAGTAACCTCCAAACGAACCATCAAAGCCGATGATTTCTGGGTGGCCGACCGGGGGCTGAAGCCTACCGCACTCGAAGACGATGAAATCGTAACTGAAATACGGATACCGAAGCCCAAATCCGGCATCAATAGCGCTTTCATCAAGTTCGCCATGAGAAAGTCGATCGACTTTCCTATCGTCAACTGCGTGGCAGCCATCCGGACCGAAGGCGGTGTGGTAAAGTCCGCAAGGGTCTGTCTGAATGCCGTCTACAGCAATCCGTATCGGGCAACGAAAGCCGAGGGCTATATCATCGGCAAAGCAATCGATGAAGAAACCGCCGACGAAGCCGGTGCTGCGGTGGTGGCGGATGCGATTGCCCTGCCATACAACAAGTTCAAGATACAGATAGCCAAAACCCTGGTAAAACGCGCTATACTGGCATGCAGGTAGCCGTAGCGGTTGTGGAAACATGAACCGGAACGCTGGATTCCCCAGACTGAAGATAAAACTACCGTCCGGCACTGACGAATGGCATGTACTGGACATGGAACAAGCCGGGAGTTCCCTCGACTTCGAACATGCTGTCTTTATGGTCGAAGGGCAAACGGTTCACTCTTACGAAGAACTGGTCGCGCTGGCTGCCCGTGAAGATTACATGGCAAAAGAGTTACTCGAGGTAACCTTGCTGCAGGTTATCGAAGGCGGGTAGACGACACCGTTCCTCAGGCCACCATAGCGGGGAACAACCGGACCAAATGAGAATGATAAGGCGGAGATGGTTAAAGCTCCGCCTTGATTATTTCTTCGGCCCTATCGCGTACACTTCAATGAGCCTGGATGCTTTGGCGGGGTCCGATTCCAGGAACACCCTGACGTGGGCGATCTTGATATCCTGTTTGTTGTCTATCCTCAAGGTATAAAGGACGTTCATCTTCAGTTCGACCAGGACTTCCCCGGTAGCTCTCTCAATTGCCTGCGTTTTGAGCAATGCGCCGGCTTCGTTCTGTTTTTCATCGATGAACAAATGCTGGCAGGTCAATTTGTCCTGAACAGCGGGATGCACCAGACATCTTTGGTACCATTGTTCACGGCTGGTCACCACTCCGTCATCAAAGTTGACGTCCGGCGCGTAAAACCGGTCCATCATGTGAATGTTCTCGGCAGTCTGACCATCTTCACTGTAAGCGGTGAAGTATGCCCGCATGAAACGAGCTATCTTTTCATACATTTTTATCACCTCGCTGCTTTCTATAGTTGCCTACAGCACTCCCCGCAACTGGGGATCAAGAGCGTCCCGCAGACCGTCACCAACCATATTAAACGCGTAGACGACAAGCATTATGGCGATCCCGGGGGCAAAAGAAAGGACCGGGTTCTCCAGAAGATACTGGCGTCCGTCATTCACCATGTTGCCCCAGGTGGCAACCGGCTGCTGGACGCCGATACCGAGGAAGCTGAGACCTGCTTCAGCCAATATCGTCGTACCGAGCATCATGGTCATCATGACGATGAGCGGAGGAAAGCAGTTAGGGGCGAGGTGGCGCAACATCATGCGTGAATGACTGGCTCCCAGGGAACGACCGGCCAGTATGTAGTCATTTTCTTTCACTGAGATTACCTGGCCGCACATCAGCCTGGCATAGGCGGGTACCATCGTTACAGCCAGCGCCATGATAACATTGTTGATTCCTTCTCCCAGAAGTGAGGCTACAAGTAACGCAAGGATTAACATCGGAAATGCCATCAACGCATCTATGACCCGCATGAGTATCGCATGAACCCATCCGCCAAAATAGCCCGCGATCAATCCCAGGACCATACCTACCGCTGAGCCGCATAGCACCACGATCACACCTATGAGCAACGACACCCGCGTCCCGTAAATAGTTCTGCTCAGCGTATCTCTGCCGAGAGCGTCAGTCCCAAACCAGTGATCGCTGCTCGGCTGGAGCAGTACGTTCATCATATCGACTTTATCAGGATCATAAGGAGCCAATAAGGGAGCGAATATGGCCGTAATAATGAATAACAGGATGATCACCATACCGAGTACGACGACCCACCGGTTCAGGAACACTTTCATGAAACGTTTCAATTCGCTGATGCGAGGAGATGCGTTTTTCCTTATCGCCGGGCTTAAACTAGCCTCTTGCGGCATTTCACATTTCTCCTTAACTGTAGTGCACCCTGGGGTCAAGCCAGCCATACGTGATATCTACTAAAAGGTTCGAAAAAACGATGGCTATGGCCATAATCAGGGTGATCGCCTGAACGTAGGGATAATCCTGGTTCATGACGGATGTTACCGCCAGCCTCCCCATCCCCGGTATATTGAACACCTGCTCGATCAGCACCGCCCCGCCAAGAATAGTGCCCACTCCCATTCCGGAGAGAGTTACCACGGGCATTAACCCGTTTTTAAGAGCGTGTTTTAGGATGATGGAACGTTCCTGCAAGCCTTTGGACCAGGCGGTGCGGATATAGTCTTTCCTGATCACCTCGAGCATGCTGGAACGCGCCTGTCTCGCATTTCCTGCGATAGGCCCGAGGGCCAGACAAAACACCGGCATGATGAGCTGCTTCAGGCTCATCCAGAAATCGTCAAAGGGAGAAGTATAACCCATAACAGGCAGCCATCTAAAATATAGGGCGAACACATATATGAGGATTACCCCCAGCCAGAAGGTCGGAACAGTGATGCCGATATTGGACAATGTGGTAACGACGTTATCAAGCCAGGAGCCGCGACGGATAGCACACAGTACGCCCGCCGGAATACCGATTATCGTGGAAACGATGAATGCCAGTATTCCTATATAGGCGGTGATCGGCAAACGTCTGCCGATCTCCTGTGTGACGGGTGAGTGATTCAGGATCGATTCTCCAAAATCGCCTCGAAGTACTCCCCCTACCCAACTGAAATACTGCACCATCAGAGGCCGGTCCAATCCGTATTCATGCCGTAACTGGTTAAGCTGTTCTTCTGTGATTTCCTGGGAGGAACTGGCGGATATATACATCATCACCGGATCACCGGGGAGAAGACGCATTGCCAGAAATACCAGTATCGAGACCAAAAAGAGCACAATCAACGCTAAAATCAATCTACGTATAATGTATGTCGTCATATGCAGTCCTATCCTCTAATATTCCAATTTTGTGAGTGCCAGGGATTTGCATAAGACCCGTTCTGTGATGCTGCATAATACATCTTGTTTGTCCACTCCCGGCAAGCTGGGATTCAGGTTTTCTACTCTCGAATTCCACAAAGAGCTTCGATGAATGAATACCTTTCGTCGATGATTTCCTGCAGTTTTGTTAGTTCAGGTTCCTTCAAATGGGAAAATTTCCGTACCAACTTTGTCAATTCCTGAACCGGCTGCGGGTTTGAGACTTGCTGAGTCAGGCGAAATTTTTTGCTTTCGGATTCCCACAGTGGGAAATAATTGGTCCTGACAGCCGTTCTGCATATTTGAATGGACTGCGAGCTGTCAAACCGCCACCCCATGACGCAGGGTGCGAACACATGGATATAGACGAATCCTTCCTTTTGTTTCTCCATGGCTTTATTCAGTTTCTTGGCGAAGTCCTCAAGGTGGCTCAGGGTTGCTGTAGCTACATACGAGGCCCCGTGTAATGCCATAAGCAGGGGAACATCCTTGGCGGCGGTCACTTTACCTCTACCTATCTTGCCCGTCGGCGTGGTGCTGGTGGAGGCTCCGAAGGGTGTGGTGGAACTTCTTTGATACCCGGTATTCATATACCCTTCGTTGTCATAGCAGATATAGATGATACGCTCGTTTCTTTCCGCGGCGCCGCTCAAAGGCTGAAATCCGATATCCGCCGCGCAGCCGTCACCGGTGAAACAGACGACGGCGGCATCGCTGCCATTTCTGCGTAAATACCGGGAGATGCCGGTTGCGCTCGAGGCGACCCCGGTCATCAGGCAACTCAAAGAAGAAATCCGGTGCCATGGTTCCCGGTTCTGACCAAATAAAACGGTTGCCGAGCAACTGGGGCAACCTACCAGTATGATGTTATTCCCCAATACTTTGGATACGAACCTGGCAGTGAGTTCCAGCATGCATCCGGCGCACCAGCACAGGCCTCCGCTGAACCGGTCATCTTCAGTCCTGTAGTAACTCACTACCTTAGGTTTCTTTTTCAGTTCCCCGCTCATTTTTCCTCCTGCCATTCCAGGGGTATCCACGTTACTTCTTGAAAGGAGTTTCCACGGGAAGCGGCGGCTGTTTCCTCAACGACGCGTTCAATATGACGGACGGTGATATCGAGATTTGCCATGCCATCGATGAAACTCAGAATGGGAACACGACCGATTTCCGGCATAACGGCTCTTACCTCCGAAAAAATCGGCCCGCAGTTCCAGCCGAAATTGATGCTGCGGTCTATTACTCCGATGGCTTTTTTGTTTTTCAATACTTCCACCAGTCTGGCCCGCGGAAAGGGACGGAACAATCGGATTTTCACCATCCCTACTTTTACGCCTTGCGCTCTCTTTGCATCGATGACGGTTCGAGTCGTTCCGGTCGCTGAGCCTGAGGTAACGAGGATAATATCGGCATCTTCAGTCTGGTATTCTTCTATTTGTCCTCCATATGCTCGCCCGAATGATTCGTGAAATTGCCGGTCGATTTCATCCAATTTCAGCGCTGCCCGTTGGAGAGCCTGACAATGCTTGAAACGCCCTTCCACGAATCCATGTTCGATACCATGAGAACCAAACCCCAGGGATTGGCCCGGAGCCAGTTTCGGGCGCTGAGGCTGGGTTTTCAACGGTTCAAGAAAACGGCTGACATCCTCTTTTTCTTCGATGCACACAGCTTCTGCCAGGTAGGACAGGTAGAAGCCATCATAATTGACCATGACCGGTAACTGGATATCATAATCTTCCGCCAGGCGAAAGGCCATGATGATGGTATCGAAGATTTCCTGGCAATCCTCGACGATTATCTGGATCCAGCCGGAGTCCCTGACGCTTATCATATCCTGCTGACCGCCGGATACCGCCAGTATCCCGGGAGTTTCCCTGTTGGCCACAGCCATGACCACCGGGGCCCGGAAGCCAGCCGCCTGCTGCACAGCATCATACATGAAAGATAGACCCCAGGAAGATGTTGCCGTGAATGTCCTGCCGCCCATGATACTGGCGGCCGCGACGACATTCATCGCGGAGTTCTCACCTTCAACCTCCACCATTTCAGCGTCCAGGATGCCTTCAGCGTGGAACGCGGATAGTTGTTCAGCCACTTCGCTCATAGGTGTGATAGGATATGACGTAACAACGTCAGGACTGCACAGCATGACAGCATATGCCGCCGCAGAATTACCGGTTATTACTTTGAGTTTTCCCATTTCCCCCCAAAAAGTACATACCTGTTTTTGTGGCAGAACCTGTTGTTGTTCACTCTGGCCTATTCAAACACTCCAGCCACAAGATACTTGTCATATTCAGCCTCGGACATACCCAATAGTTCACGGCAGATATACTCCGTGTGTTCACCGAGACAGGGAGAAGGCTGATATAATCGGGCCGGGGTCTTTGACAAACGGGAAGGCTGCCCCAGGAATGAAAATTTACCAAGTTCTTTGTGACCGGCAACCCAGAAGCATTCGCGCTCTTTCAGTTGTATGTCGCCATAAAGGTCTTCAGCATTCTGGACCACGCCCGCCGCAACGCCCGCATTTTGTAAAAGCTGCATGACGTTTTCAGCTTCATGCTTGACGGTCCATTGAGAAATCAGGTCATTCAATCGGTTTTCATTTTGTTTTCTGCCGGTCAGGCAGGAATACGCGGGTTCACAAGCCAGTTCCGGTCGACCGATGACGCTGCAAAGCGATTGCCATTCCTCCTCATTGAACACACTTATCGCGCACCACCGGTCTTCCCCCTTGCATCTGAAAACACCATGAGGCGCTGCAAAATCACAGGAGTTCCCCTTGGATTTTTCTTCTATTCCGTTTGCGGAATAGTTGACCAGCGAGGTGGAAAGGAGCTGAAGTGTTACTTCGAATTGAGATATGTCGATCAGTTGACCCTTACCGGTTTTTCGACGATAGTCCAACGCCCCGATGAGCGCCGCGGCGGCGAAATGCGGCACGAGGTAATCACTGTAGGCCACCATCAAACAGACAGGCTCCTGGTCCGGCCAGCCGACAGTATTGACCATGCCTGTCAACCCATTGATATGGTTGCCAAGCCCTGCATGGGTAGCCACGGGGCCGGTTATACCCTGATTCGAGTTACATACCATGATTATGTCATGTTTAATCTTTTTTAACTCGTCGTAGCCGAGATTCCAACGGTCCATCACACCGGGTCTGTGGCTGTCTGCCACGATGTCAGCCCAGGCAACCAGCTTTCTAGCGATCTCACGTCCGCCCGGTTTTTTCAGGTCCAGGCTGATACTATATTTATTGCCGGCAAAATAGGCAAAATAGCCCGCGCGGTCCACGCTGGCATTTTCATTTTTATACGGTGTTGATGTACGTAAAAGGTCGGGGCGTTGAAATGATTCCAGACAGATCACCGTCGCGCCGTAATCAGCCAGGTATTTAAGGGTCAACGGCCCCGCGATCGCCCAACCGAAATCGATGATTTTTACGCCTTCAAAGACCTTATTGTTCACTTTGTCCCTCTGTCCTTCCTGTGCAAGTATAAGATACTCATGGGAGAATCTTTCAGATGACTCCAGCCTTTCTCAAGCTTGCACAGTCTGAATCAGAAAACCCCAACACTTCCTGATAGATTTGCAGGTTATGCTCCCCGATCAACGGGGCGCGCTGCCTGATACTAAGAGGCGTTTCCGAGAGTTTAGCGAATACGCCGGGGTAGGTAATGCCGGCATCAAGTTCCGGATGAAAAATATTCACCCAGAAGTCCCTTGCTTTCAATTGAGTGTCCTGCATGATGTCTTTACTCGTGTTTACTGGACACAGCATGATGCCCCGTTTTTGCGCTTCCTGGTAGATTTCTTCTTTGGTGAACCTCAGGAACAAACGATCGATTTGTAATTCAATCGCATCCTGCATTTCCTGGGTTTGCGTTGCCATATCAAAAGCGTTCCAGTCAAAGCTCCGCAAATAATCCGGCGCAATGTTTTGTTCTTCCATCCATTTGACGATAGCCCGGTTCGTCTTTACTCCGAAAGCTCCCCCTAAAATATAAAAGAGCACATGACCGTTCTTGCATTTCCACAGGAGGCGCTGCTTGGTACCCGTCCACCGTCCAGCAACGAATGAACCAGCCCTTTTCAATATCATATTATTGAGTTCCCACAGCGGTATCGTGTTGGCTATCTCCCAGAGCACACATTCCTGAGCGGATACATCTATGTGCTGCCCCTCACCAGTTGTTTCCCGTTGATAATGGGCTATCATCGAGGCCGCAGCCGCGTGGGCCGAAGCCAGGGCAAAAGCCTGAGGTGAACTAATTCGCAATGGTGGTTCATCCGGATTTCCCGTGATATACATCAATCCGCCCATAGCCATGACTTCAATATCGGATCCTTTATAGTCCTTGTATGGTCCCGTCTGGCCGAAAGGGGTGATTGAAGTCATGACGATCCCTGGATTGATCTTCTCTAACGCCACATACCCTAAATTTAGACTATCGAGAAAACCGGTGGGAAATGATTCTAAGAAGAAATCCGCTTTTTGTACCAGCTGTAATAGGATCTCGCGTCCTGTCAAAGATTCTATATCGAGCGTAATTCCTCGTTTATTGAGGTTGTTGGCAAACCAGTGGAGGCTCTTTTCCGGATCAGTTTCGTTATGAAAAAAAGGACCTGTCAGCCTGGATTTATCCCCCCCGGGTTTTTCTATCTTGATGACATCGGCCCCGAGGTCAGCCAGTATTTTTCCGCAAAGAAATCCTTTTTCATCGGTAAGGTCAAGAACCCGGTAAGGGCTGAGTATTCCGTTTTGTTCCATATTTGGTCAGCTCTCTGGGGAAGAGGCAGCTTACTTGATCCAAAGGACTAGTGAAACTTCTTTCCCGCAATCTTTACCTGTCCAATCGGGGATTTGGGGAGGAAGGTGTGGACCTTCCTCCCTCCCGGAATGCATTTTTTTACCTGCGCGAATGATTATTTCTTCATTAGCCAGATTTGTTCTGACCTGATAGAGTCAGTAGAAGGCGATTGGTCGAAACCGGTGTCCATGACAGCGGACTGCATTATCCAGCCCAGTCCGGCCAGCATAAATGGTATCACCGAGGCTTCTTTGGATAACTGGTCGGTAGCGGCCCGTATCAGGTCGGCGTCCGCGACGGGAGCGGTATTACTGGCATCTTTCAGTGCGACAAATTCCGGAGTCGGAAGCCAGTTCTTGTTCCACATGGCATTCTGGCCGAGGAAGAACATCCAGGTGGAGTTATAGTTGGCAGCCCCCATCACAGGCTGCATGACGAGGATGTTTGTCAGCGAATTGGTGTCTCCGATAAACTTGCCCATATTAGCCGGATAAGACAGTTCCGCCGTAATTCCTATTGCATCAAGATTGCTTTGCAGAGCCACGGCTATATTGCGATCGATGATAGAGGGGTTGTTCAGGATGGTTGTGGTGAACCCGTCCGGATACCCTGCTTCAGCCAGCAGTTCTTTGGCTTTTTCAGGATCATACTTTCTGGCATTGAAGTTGGGATTAAACGCCGGACTGTCCGGGTAAGGTATCTGGTACTGAGCTTCCCAGAAACCGTAGCTGAACGCATTGGCTATCGCCTCACGGTTGATGGCATATTCAACAGCTTCGCGGACTGCTTGATTCGCAAATGGAGACTCGGGATGAGCTGTATCAGGCATCAGGCTGTAGACGGTCACCAGCTTGAATATCGTCTGGAAACCCACCGTTTGCAGGTCTTTTGCCAGCTTTCCGGCCTCTGTTTGCAGCATATGAGCTTCCCCGGACTGCATGGCGGCCTTTTGTGTCATGGAATCAGCAACAAAGAGGACTTCAACGGCGTCCAGATAGGGTTTGCCTTCCACCCAGTAGTTCGGGTTCCTGACATATTTGTAGCTCTCATCCCGTTGGAAACTCTTGAACATGAAAGGGCCGGTCCCGACCGGATTGTTCCTGGCCCAGTCGATTCCGTTTTTATCATACGCGTCCTTGGAAACCATCCAGGCGGCATTGCCGGTGAAAGAACTGATAATTGTGTTCACCCACATGCGGAAATTGACCTTGACCGTATAGGCATCGATAACTTCAGAAGAAGCCCAGTATTGATTGGTGGGACTGGCGATATAGTTGTCCAGGTTCCACTTGGCCACTTCGGCGTTCAGTTCCGTCCCGTCGTGGAACTTGATGCCTTTTCTCAAGGTAAAAGTGATCGACAGCCTGTCGTCCGCCAGTTTGTAGGATTCCGCCAGCCAGGGTATTGCGTTTCCGCTCTTGTCACCGCGGAGGAGAGGTTCCATGCAAAACTGGGCGGAAGTCGCATCGGGTCCGAAAATCTCCGATGGTACACCACCGGGAGTCTGGGGACCGGCGATAAGCATTATTTTCAATGTCCCGCCGTATTTATCAGCATCCGGTGAGGTAGCCGATGTTGTGGTGGTAGCGGTGGTCGTGGCGGTCCCGGTAGCACTTGTCGTCGTAGATGAGGTTGTTGTGGTCTGTGTTGTCGACGTCGTCGTGCTGGTCGTAGTCGTTGCTGGAGGGTTGTCTCCGCATCCAACCAAAAATGAAACGCTGAGAAGGACGACCAGCAACACCATAAGCAATTTGTTCATTTCGTTTTCTCTCCTTTGTGCTGAGTACGCCTTAACTAAATCCTTATCCGTAAGCCTTTAGCATAGTTGACTTTACCGACAAGAAATTCATCTTCATTTTCCGGCGGCGTTATACCGGCAGCCTTCACGCCGGCCCGCATGCCATTTTTCATCCCTTGAGGAAGGACGGAAGACGGCTTTCTGAAAATGCCGCCGTTACCGCCGCAGAGCCATTGCATGTATTTCATGCCGAGCATAGCGGTCCGGAATGCCACGCCCCGGGCTTCGACGGTTATCGGGTACAGTTCCCAGTACAATTTCATAGCCTTGAGGTAGTCGCCGGTTCGGAATTCCTCGAACATACTGTTGATCCTGGTATTTTTAACGTCAGGCGCATCATAAATCACGTAATCCGCCGGCCCGGCGTACTGCTGCTTGTATTTACCAACGGTTATGGGCCACTCGGCAGGTTCTGCGGATTGATA
>CAZQQL010000029.1:0-31848 GCA_964595455.1 uncultured Dehalococcoidaceae bacterium | reverse complement strand
ACCACCCTATCCTACACTCTTTCCCTACACGACGCTCTTCCGATCTCGCTATCGCTCAGGGGGCTTTGTACTTCGACGCCGTCTGGATGGTGGACAAGCACGGCGAACCGTCCACCAACATCGAGATCGGCCACAGCCATGACTTCGATGAGATCATCGGCTTTTTCGGCAACCGCCAGAACGGGACGAGCGCCCGCGAACTCGGCGGCGAGGTCGAAATATGGCTGGAGGACGAGCAGTACATCCTCACCACCAGCACCCTGGTCTACGCCCCGCGCGGCCTGAAACACGGCCCCATATCTTTCCGCAAGATCAATACGCCCATCCTCTTCTTCACGATGGGGAACGGTACTTCCTATACGAGGGCGACCGGTCTGGAGGACTGACCATGAAAACGAGACGGCTCGGCAGGACGGAACACCAGAGCAGCCTCCTCATCTTCGGCAGCTTCGCACTCTTTCACCTCGACCAGATAGCAGCCGATGCAGCTATCGAGACCGCCATCGGGCACGGCATCAACCACATCGATGTCTCGCCTGTTTACGGCGCCGCCGAAGAACGCATCGGCTCCTGGATCAAACGTAACGGCCGCCGCTTCTTCATGGCCTGTAAAACCCACGAACGGACCGCGGACGCCGCGCGCGAAAGCCTGCACCGCTCCCTGGAAACCCTCGGCGTGGACTACTTCGACCTCTTCCAGGTCCACGGCGTCGACCGGCTGGATGTCCTGCAATCCATCCTCGGACCCGGCGGGGCGATGGAAGCCATTTTGGATGCCCAAAGAGAAGGCCTGGTACGCTTCATCGGCATCACCGGGCATAACCCGGTACTCTACAACCACGCGCTGGACCTCTTCGACTTCGATACCGTCCTCTTTCCCCTGAACCGCGTGCACGCCGCCGCGTTCAACAAGTGGAACGACTGGCGACCGCTCCTGGAAAAAGCCAGGGACAAGGACGTCGGTCTCATGGCGATCAAATCGGTCGCCAAACAGGCCTGGCCTACCGCCGACCACAAAAGCTACAACACCTGGTACGAACCTTTCGACGACGCGGAGAATATACGCAAAAGCCTGCGGTATACCCTCAGCCAGGACATCACCGCCGCCGTCCTCCCCGGCGAACTCTCCTTATGGCCCATGATGCTCGATACTACAGAACACTTCAAACCCATGACCAACACAGAACAGCAGGAAGCCGTGCAAGAGGCCTCGGCGTTCGAGCCCCTCGTCGGCCCGAACATGGACTAGTGTGCGGCCGTCATCCCGACGGAGGTCGGGATCCATATCAGGCTGTAAACGTAGAATGGATATGTAGCTGATAAAGGGCAGATACCTCCTATCGCCTCCCGCGAAAAGGGAATCGGAGTGGGTTTAGCATCGGAAAAAAACCAAACCAAGGAGCGTAAACATGGTACGTCTGGAAAAACTGAGCGAACCCGAGCAGAAACTGCTCATGAGCCTCCCCTGCGCCACGTTCGATACCAACCCCTGGGTCGAAGGCCCGCCCCTGAACCAACGCCGGCTGGCCATGGTCACCACCGCCGGCCTGCACTTGCGCTCGGACCGGCCATTCCAGATCGATCCCCATGACTTCTACCGCGTCATTCCGGGAAACGTCAGCGCTAACGACCTCGTCATGTCCCATCTCGCCGCCAGCTTCGACCGCTCGGGCTACCAGCGGGACTGGAACGTCGTCTTCCCGCTCGATCGGCTGCGTGAGCTGGAGGCGGAAGGCTTTATCGGCTCACTGGCTGATTTCCATTACTCGGTCAGCAGCGCCCATTCCGCGGAGGAATTCGCCGCCCCGGCCCGGGAAATAGCCTCGCTCCTGAAAAAGGACAACGTGGACGGGGTCTTGCTCCTTCCCGTCTGACCGGGCTGCACGGGCGCCGTCGGCGTCCTGGCCCACTACATCGAAGAAGCCGGCCTCCCTACCACCGGCATCAGCCTCGTCCGTCCCCACACCGAGAAGATCAAGCCGCCGCGCGCCCTCTGGGTGCCCTTCCAGCTCGGCCATCCCCTCGGCGCTCCGGATGACCCCGCCTTTCAGACCCGCGTCCTCAAGGACGTACTGAAACTGCTCGAACTCCCCGGACCGCCGCCGGTACTGATGGATTTCCCGGACGATGAACCGGAAAACGATGAACTCACCGTCCTCTCCTGCCCCGTCAACTTCGGGCGGTACGCCTCACCGAACGATGACGCCGATGAACTCCTGACAGCCTTCCGGCGTGAGATGACCGCCATGCGCCCCTGGTATGAAATCTCTCTCAACAAACGCCGGCGCACCACCGTCGGGGTCAGCAAAGTGCCGCTGGAAAATATGGCGGACTTCATCTACGCCTTCGTCAAGGGGGAAGAACCGGAAAACCCGGACCCCGGTTCGGCTATAATCTACTCCCTGAAGTATGCCGTGGAAGACCTCAAGAGCTACTACATCGAAGGCATCACCGCCCAGCCGGGCCAGGCAAATGCTTCCAGCCAGGTACTCCAGGACTGGTTCTGGGACGATACCGTCGCCGGCCAGGTACTCATAAAGCTCAAGAAAGTCTGTGAAACCAGCGAGGACAGGATGACGGCCATGGTCGGCGCCCATTTCATCGTCCCCGGCGACGTCGTCCGACGGAAAATGGTCTGAGGGGTCACCAGGATCAGATCCCGTAGGGCGGATAAAGCCCCATCACCTTTCTTTATCCGCCATCTGCCTCGTGTCTCACGAATTCTTGATACCGGGTGGGACCAGCGTCCCTGCCGGTCCGCGGACACGAATACCCGCGCTACCCGGGATAGACGAGCGTCCTTGTCTTTCTTCACCGTCGAACCTATAATCAGGGTAACAACGCCGAGGTGATTGCCCTGGATATCCTGTTTATCGCCATCGCCCTGGTTGCCGCTTATGTCATCGGCTCGTTTCCGACGGCGTACATCGTGGCCCGCCTCCGCATCAAAACGGACATCCGCGAGGTCGGCAGCCACAACCTCGGCGCGATGAACGTCTTTTACAAGGTGGGTTTCTGGCCGGGGATGCTCGTGCTCGCCGGAGATATCGGCAAAGGCGTCGCCGGGGTTGCCGTCGCCCGCTGGCTGGGGACCGACCTCCTTTTCCAGATGCTGGCCGGTGTGGCCGTCGTGGCGGGGCACAATTTCCCCGTATTCCTGAAATTCAAGGGCGGCAAGGGCGGCGCGTCCTGCATCGGCATCCTCATCTTTTTTATGCCGTGGGGCATTCCCATCTATCTCGGGTTGTTTCTCCTCGGCCTGCTCCTTACCCGGTTCCCTACCCTGAGCTACAGCCTGGCGTTCGTCAGCTTCCCCTTTATCGCATGGCTTATCTACCATCAATGGGAATACGCTGTCTATTCCATCGTCCTGGTCCTGCTGCCGCTCCTCAGGTATATCCCGCGCATCATGGAAATGCGCAGCAAGGCCGGAAGCTGGAAGCACGTGGTCTACCGTAAAGACATTAAAGACCGGCTGTAGGCATCACACTACACACGGTGATCGCCCATGAACTGGAGGATGATCTGGCGGGTCCGGCTCCGGTTATCGAAGTCCACGAACACGATTTGCTGGTACTGCCCCAGCGTCAGCCGCATATTGACCACCGGCACCGTCAGGGACTGACCCAGGAGCGTCGCCCGCACGTGGGAAAAGCCGTTGTTCTCTTCCCAGAGGAACTTGTGCTGGTAGACGATGTCCCTCGGTACCAGCCGCGACCACGCGTCACGGTAGTCCTGGATGAGGCCCTCATCGAACTCGATGGTGGCCAGTCCCGCCGTGGTCCCCGGTACGAAGATAGTCACCGTCCCGTTAACGATGTAGCTCCCGGCGGCGGCTTCCTGGATTTTGCCGGTCAGGTTGGTCACCGAGACGAAGTCCTCGTTCGCCGAAGCGTGTGTCTCAAGGTTGATGCTGCGCGTCACGACCGCCATACGTTCCTTCTCCCCGGTTGAACTCACGAAACCTGCAGTCCAGTTATGCAGACGGTACCACATCGATGATTGGCATGCAAACTGTTGAGAAGGACAATTGATGGCACACCGGGTGGCCATATATGCCGGAACGTCACCCTGCAATCGCCCGCCATAAAAGGAGGTAAGGGAGGATCTTCTTAAAATAGCTGGAACTAAAAACCAGCCTGTAACGGGACTATCGCCTCCCTTTCGAAAGGGAGGCAGGGAGGGTTTGGATCAAACCTGATCCCTCTCTACCGGCAAGATAAAAGGCCCCTCGGGAACAACCACGATCCTCGCTTGACCACCAAGCGCCGCAAGCGCCTTGCCGATCCCTTCCTCGACCGTACGTACCGGTGCGACCTTCATCCGCCTCACCACCTCGTCATCCAGGGAAGACACAAGATAGACCTCGTGATGAAGCTGGGCACGGGCCAGCACCTGGTTCTGCCACGAGACCCCGTGCGGACCGGAGTGGCTGATCCTGTCCAGCACCTCCTGGGGTCCGGTCGAGGAAGCGTGCAGATCGTAGAATGATGCTGGACCGGCGCCTTTATTGCAGCAGGATGCCATGATGATGATGCCGCCGTCCCGCACAAAACGGGCGGCGGTGTCGATCCCCTTGCAGGTCTGGTAGAAGTCCAGGTCGAGCGGCGCGCCGCCATTGGTGGCTATCACGATATCCGCCTTCACGTCGGCGGGTACACCGGCTGTCTCCCGCTCTATCTCGCAGCCCAATTCGTGCGCTAATACAGGGTCGCCCGCAACCACGTGGGTTATCCGGTGCTCCCGGTTGAGGAGAACGTTGACGATGAAATCCAGCCCGGCCATGCGGGCCTGTTCCACCATGTCCTCATGAACGGGATTTCCCGCCAGGACTCCCGTCCTTGCCAGCGGGTGGTCGAGCATGGCGAACGAATGGTTGGCCTGTATCGCCCGCGTGCTGCTGACACCCGGCGCAATGCTCTTCCTCCCGCCGGAAAATCCGGCGAAGAAGTGCGGTTCGATGAACCCGGTGCTGATGCGGAACTCCGCCGCGGCGACCTCCGGGTTTATCTCGACCCGCGTTCCCCGGGTAGTCGTCCCGATGAATACGGTCCGGGTAGGATCATGCTGGATGACGTGGTAGTTCGCTACGATGTCCCGCCCGAGCTTGGTCTCCAGTTCCGCGTTAGTCATCGGCGCGTGCAGGCCGAGCGCAATGACGATGGTAATGTTTTCTCTCCGGACTTTTTGCTCAAGTTCAGCCAGCAGGACCGGCAGTATCCGGCTGTCCGGACAGGCTCTCGTGTTATCGGTGACGATCACCGCAACAGAGAACCCCGGATCCAGCCGTTCCAGCAGGGGCTTCGAACCGGTCGGGCGGCGCAGGGCATCCAGGATCGCCGACGCCTCATCCACCAGCGCCGGACTATCTCTACGCTCCAGTATCGCCGCCAGATTCCGCGCGGGTACCGCCGCTTCCAGGAACGTTTCGCCGTAAGGGAGCTTTATCTTCTCTAATTCTTCGGACATTTTCTTCCAGAAGTAGTTGAGGCCAGTATCGGTCAATTATAACATGGCGCGCTTTTCATGAGGAGCACTGGTTACCAGTGTCTTACCGCCGATTTCTATCGGCAACCATACTATCGCTCCCTTTCGAAAGGGAGGCGGGGTGGGTTTATCTCCAAAGTCCGTAACTCGACACCGCCAGCCTCAATCATGTACTATGAGAGTGCCATGCCTGCCCTCTACGAAGTCGTCACTCCCGCCTTTTTCGCTATCGCCGTCGGCTTTTTCATCGGCAAGACACTGAAACTCAATATCCGCCCGGTCGTGGACCTGACGCTCTACGTCGCGGTGCCGGCCCTCGTGTTTACATCTCTGCTGGAAAAAGAGATCGTTATCGCCGATGCTCTCAAGATCTGGACCGCCGCCCTGGCGGTAATGCTGGGCTGCGGTTTGGTAGCGTTTCTGGTGTTTCGCGCCCTTCGCCAGCGACATTCCGGTTTGTATGTACCCGCCATGGTGATGAACACCGTCAACCTGCCCTTCCCGATACTTTTCCTGGCCTACGGTTCTGCGGCGCTGGTACCGGCCACGCTCTATTACATCCCCAACGTGATCATGATGTTCTCGGTCGGCATCTTCATCATGTCCGGAGGCCGCCGGGAAAGTCTCAGGGAAGTGCTTAAGCAACCCGTTATCTGGGCGGCCGCCATCGGGCTCATACTCAATTTTACCGGCGTATCCGTGCCGAAACTGGTCTTCACTTCCCTGGACCTGGTGGCACAGATGGCGATACCGGCGGTACTCCTCGTCCTGGGGCACAACCTGTCCAAAGTCAAGATAGCCTCGTTCCCGACCACCCTGCTGACCTCGTTCCTGCGGGTTGGCGTAGGATTGGGGATCGGTATACTCATGGCCTGGGCGCTGGGATTGACCGGGCTCGACCGCTCCGTCGTCATCATCGTCTCTGCGATGCCGGCGGCTGCCAACGCCTCGCTCCTCGCCACCAAGTACGATAACGAGGCGGAACTCGTCTCCAGCGTCGTCTTCCTTACGACCGTCGCCAGCCTCGGGATCATCCCGCTGCTGCTGCACTTCTTCGGCTAAGGTTTCGGTTCCGGCTCTCCCGGCTTCGGCGGGCGGAGGTGCTTCGTTTTCAGCGGCTTGCAGATGATTTCGGTGATGTGAAAATCGTGGAAGTACGTGGACGTCGAGGCTTCCGCCAGCACCGCCGTGTCTGCGCCGCGTCCAGTCCCTGTCACGACTACTACCTCTTCTCCGATTCCCACCTTGCCGCCGTTCGCCGCCATCAGCACGATCTCCACGACCACTTTCATACCCTGGCAGAGCGAACGCAGCAGGTCCGCCATTACGTGGGGCGTGTCATTACCGTAGAAATGCTCGGTATGGAAGAGCATCGTCCCGAAGTAGACGCAGTGCCCCTTGTTTTCGAATTCATCCACAAGCTCTTTCGGGAACCGCTGTCCCGGCCCGAACCCGTACTGGTGCGGCACCACCACCATGGTTATGCCGGTCCCTTCCAGCATCTCCACGGCCTGCCGGGCGGTATCGCCCCGCGTTGATGCCAGCACCATTTTCGTAACGTCCCGCGCCTTCGCGCGCTCTATCGCCAGCTCCAGCGTTCTGGTAGTGTTCTCCGGTCCCGGTTCTTCGAAATAGACGATTTTCTCTTCCATGCCCGCTCCTTGTAGGTTCAAATGGGTGTTGTTATGTTCTATCGGCCCTTTGGATGGATTTCCACAGCCTAAGCTTTTATCTACACTTTTGACCTTTAACTTTTGAGTTCTGACTTTTCTCTCACACCCCGTCCACGGCCCGTTCCAGCTTCTGCTCCACCTCCACCGCCACCCCGGCGAGTTCCTCGTTCTCTACCATGCTCATCGCTACGGACGGCACGATCGCTGATACGTACGTCTCGCCCTCCATGTCATAGACGATGACGTTGCACGGCAGCAGCAGCCCGATGTCTCGCTCCGCCTGGAGAGCTTCGTACGCAAACGGCGGGTTGCAGGCCCCGATGATCATGTAGTTATCGAAGTCCACACCCAGCTTCTTCTTCAGCGTCGCCTTCACGTCTATCTCCGTCAGCACCCCGAAACCCTGCTTCCGTAACTCTTCCTTGGTCCTGGTAAGGGCGGCCTCGTAACTCATGTCTACTTTCTTTTTGTACCCGTATGACATGGCGTACCTCCATGGAGACGTTCGTTCCAATGCCCCGCCCCTCCGGCGGCGGGCAGTGACAGGTGAGGATTACCAGTGAGGATAAGCCAACCCGCCCCGTTTGTCAATCCGGGATTTCGCAAAAGAATGGGGAAGAGTCTGTCAATGCGGGTCTGCCGACGGCGGACGCGGGTTTCAGGTTTCGTTCGTCATGCCTTACGTTATACAATAGAATCATGAAAGACGGCATCTTCCGCGCTGAACACGCCTCCAAGCTGGACGGCGAAGCCCGCCTCAGCGAACTCCGCCCCCTGGAACTGCTCCGCGACCTCGGCAATGTCGCCGCCGGGCAGACGGGCGTCGACCTCGGCAGCGGCACAGGCGTCTTTACCATCCCCCTGGCGCAACTCGTCGGCGAGACGGGCAAAGTCTATGCTGTCGATAACAAGGCGGTCATGCACGACCACCTTCGCGCCAAGGACCCGCCAGCCAACATAGAATACCTCCTCGTGGACGTCACTGCTACCGGCCTGCCCGGTTCCAGCGTAGATATCTGTATGGCCGGTTTCATTCTCCACGAGGTCAAGGACCCGCAGGCCATCACCAACGAGGCCGCCCGCATCCTGAAACCGGGCGGGAGGCTGGTCGTCATGGACTGGCGGGCGGACGTGTACAACTTCGGCCCCCCGGTCAGCGTCCGCGTTACCCGGAACAAGGTGCTGGAATACATGGAGAACGCATCGTTGCGGTTTGTGACGTACGTTGACTGGACGGCCAACCACTTCGCCGCCATAGGGCTGAAACAATCATGACCGACCAATCACGCTCAGCCGGCGCCGCGGGTTTTCACGCTGATGCGGAAAAAGCCTTCTCCATCAACGGCAAACAGGCCTGGAGGCTGATTACTTCCCCGGAAGGCCTGAGCATCTGGCTCGGCGCGGTACCCCGCTCTGAACTGAAGAAAGGGCTCGGTTACCGGACGAAGGACGGCACCGTCGGCCAGTTCCTGTCCGTGGAAGAAGGCACCAGCATCCGCGTTTCCTGGCATCCCCGGGGCTGGGAAACGTCCTCGACGCTCCAGGTCCGGATAGTTACGGAAGCGGACAAAATCTCCATCAGCTTCCACCATGGGAGTCTCGCCGGACGCCGGGAAGCCGAACGCATGCACACTCACTGGGAGTATGTCCTCGAAAGATTGGAAGAGCTGGCGCCTACCTCGGCCTGACGTCCATCATCCGGCCGCACCGCGTGCAGAGCACCTTGTCGTCCTGGAAATTGGTTGGTACCTTCCACTTGGTCCCGCATTCGCAGGTCACGGTGCGGTAGCCGCTTGCCTGGTCCAGCGCGCCCGATACCTCACGCCGCCGCTGTGTATGAGCCGCGACGTCGCCGGCGGCCCCGGGTTCGTTGGATGCTGCCCGCAGCCCGACCGCTCCGGCCCCTGCCAGGGCGGATGCCGGTATCAGCTTACCGCCCTTGCCCTTGACCTGCTCGTAGGCTCTTTCATAGTCCGCCAGGGAAGCCCCGCCGCCCATCGCTCGTAGAATCCTGATCCTGTCCGCCAGCGGAGGGTGCGTGCTGGTCAATTCCGCCGCGTTGAGCCCGCGCCCTTCCTGCCTGAACGGATTCACGATGTACATCGGCGCGGTAGCCTTGTTGGCGCTCTTGACCGGCGTCGTGGAAGCGCCCAGTTTCTCCAGCGCCGAGGCCAGCCCTTCCGGGTAACGTGTGTACAGCGCACCCGAAGCGTCCGCCAGGTATTCCCGCTTCCGCGAGACGGCGAAGTACAGGAGCTGCGCCATGATCGGCGCCAGTATCATGAAGACCAACCCGACGATGAGGATGATGATCTGCCCCTGCCCGCCGCCGGAAGAACTCCGCCGCGACCTCCCCGCGCCGCCGAATATCAGTATCCGCGAAGCGTACCAGCCGAGGATGACGATGGTCCCGAGCATGATGCCGGCAATTGACATGAGCAGTACGTCCCGGTTCTTGATATGCGAGATTTCGTGCGCGATGACCCCCTGAAGTTCATCCCGGTTGAGCCGCTCCAGCAGGCCGGAGGTAATGGCGACGGAGGCCTTTTCCGGACTCCGCCCCGTGGCGAAGGCGTTGAGCGCCTTGTCTTCGATGATGTAGACATCCGGCATCTTTTCCAGGCCGGAGGCTATCTTCATCTCCTCGACGACGTTATAAAGACGCGGATAATCTTCTTTCTTGATCTTCTTCGCGTTGGACAGCGAGAGCAGGATGCTGTCTCCCTGGAAGTAGGAGACCAGCGCCATGATGCCCCAGACAACAAGCGCGATGATCAGCCCTGCAATCGGATTATCTACAAAAGCCAGCCCGATGATGTACCCCAGCGCCATGAGCACCGCGGCCATCAACACCAGCAGTACTATCGATCTTATTCTGTTTGACTTAATCTGTTCCCACATAGTACCGTTATCATTCTGAGTCCCGATCACATCGGGACGTGTGAATCCGGTCCTTACATTTCACTCGCTCGCCCTGCTTGTCTTAGGACGTAACACGTTGAGAGCCCCACTGTTCCGCCCCTTCCTTCTCTCGTTTCCTCTCCCTCGACGAGAGAGGATTAAGGTGAAGGTGAAACTCTCTGGACCAGCAACCGGCAATCTAGCTGAAGCTTACCTTCGGCGCTTCCCGCTGCTGCGCTTCCGTTACCTCGAAGAACTCGCTCTGCTTGAACCCGAACATCCCCGCAATAATATTGGAAGGGAACATCTGGGTCTTGTTGTTGTACTGCAGCACGGAATCATTATAGAACTGCCGGGAAAAACTGATCTTGTTCTCCGTTGACGTCAGTTCTTCCTGCAGCGCCAGGAAGTTCTGGTTGGCCTTCAGGTCCGGATAAGCCTCAGCCACCGCGAAGAGCCGGCCCAGAGCCTGCTCCAGCATGCCCTCGGCGCGTCCTCGTTCCGCGGCGCCGGCGGTGCCCGCCTTGGCAACAGCCGCGCGTGCTTCCGTCACCGCTTCGAGCGTCTGCCGCTCGTGCTGCATGTAGCCCTTGACCGTTTCCACCAGGTTGGGAATGAGGTCGAACCGCCGCTTGAGCTGGACGTCGATCTGCGCCCAGGCGTTCTTGACCCGGTTCCGCAGCCCGACCAGTCCGTTGTAGCTACCGCCGAGCCAGAGAGCAAAAATCACGACGACGGCGATAATGATCCCGATGGCTATCCACATGTCCTTTTCCTCCTGAGTGCTATCCTGTTAAAAACCCCGGTGATCGCCTAATAACGAAAGACTTCCTGGAGATACTCCATGACCGGTTGGCACGTATTCTCTCCGCCGGTGTCCTGCCCGTGAATGGCTTCCGCAAGGTGCTCGATTTCTCGATGGTCGAACCAGATGCCATCGTTGTTCCGGCATACATCGACGATGACGTTGCCGCCTTCCCTGATGGCTGTTTTCTTCATTTTCTTGAGGCAGATCGGGCATTTCCGTACTGTTTCCTCGGTGATGGCGTCGGGACGCGCCTGCATCGCTTCGAGGCACGGCTGGCATTCCGTCACGCCGGCGGTTTCCAGCAGCAGCTCCAGTTCCCCGGAATCGAACCATACGCCCTTGCAGTTTGTGCAGTAATCGAGTTCGATGTCCCGGTACTCGATGATGACCATGTCTTTTTTACAGACCGGACAGATCATATTCGTTCGCCCCTTCTACGTTGATTCTAGAATGGCCTCGCCGGGCTGTCAAGTAATTTAACAATTCCGTCAGAACCATGACGCGATGAAAAACCCCACGAGAACGATGACATAGATGAGCTTTACCAGCGTTCCGGCAATGAATCCCACAAACGCCCCGAGCGCCGACCGCCAGGCCTCTTCCCCGCGCTTGCCCGCTAATAGTTCCGCGATGAAAGCCCCCGCCATAGGGCCGATGACGATGCCCCAGATATTGAGAAAGACGATACCGAGCAGCCCCCCAACGGCCGCTCCCAGCATGCCCCATTTACTGGCCCGGTACCGCTTTGCCCCGATGACCGGCGCCAGGAAATCCATCACCGACAGTATCACCATGCCGATACCCAGCCCGACGATGACCGCCACGGACATCCGCTCGAACCCGGTCCCGATAGCGTAGATGAACACTCCCAGCCAGGCGAGCGGTATGCCCGGCAGGAATGGCAGGAAGATCCCTGCCAGCCCTGCGAGTATCCCTATCACCCCAATGACGCCGTAGAGTACATCCATCCCTGCCCCGTTGCTCTACATTGTAGCACCCGCTTTGCCCGAATGCCTCATACCACTCCCCCGGGGACGGAAACGAAAGCCGTTCGACGGGAAATAGCTATCGCCCCAGCCATCAAATACCGAGTCGTTTTTGAGAGAACGGCATCGCGGTATAGTCACCCTTCACGAATTCAATCGACAGGCCGTAATCATTCATCCTTATGCATGGAAGGGCGGGTTGTCTGTTTTCCCCGCTTCGGGTACATCTTCTCATGGAGATCCGTGAATACCTGCAGGCCAGCAAATTAAACAACACGTTCCGTACTATCGTCCGGCGGAACCGGAGGTACCTCTCCCTCGAGATAGCGCTGCTCGTCTCCCTCGGTATCGCCGCGGCTGTGTTCGGCCCCCACCTGTTCGATGCCTCCGTCCCCGTCCAGGGAGACGTCCGCGCCCACATCTTCAAGATCGATATTTTCCACCAGCACCTGTCCCAGTTAAGCTGGCCCGGCTGGACGCCATGGTGGTATGAAGGCATCCCTCTGAACCAGTATTACCCGCCCGGTTACTACCTGATCGGCGCGGTGCTGACCTTTATTACCGGACAGGCGGTGATTGCCTACAAGATAATGATGCTCCTGACCATGGCGGCCTGCGGGCTTTCCGCGTATTTCTTCATGCGTTCGTTCCTCAGGACCAGCCCGGTCTTCGCCCTGCTGGCCCTGCTCGCCTACGAGGTGTCCGTGCCCCTCCTGCTCAACTTCACCATGGGGGAAGGGCCTAACCTCCTGGGCTGGAGCCTGGCGCTGGTGTTCCTTACGTTTTATCTCAAGTACGCCACCGAGGGAGATATGTCCGGCCTGCAGCGCCGGTTACTGCCGGGTATACTGCTCGGCGTGACCATCCTGGTGCACCCGTTCCCCGCCGTATTTGCCGTACTGGCGGTGGGCCTGTATCACCTCGTGCGGTTCATCCATTTTCGGAGTGTCGGCTACCAACTTCGCCAACAGTTCGTATATGTTGCCATGACCATGGGGCTTGCCGCGTTCATCGGGGCTTACTACTGGGTGCCGCTCCTCCTGACCCTGGAGTATGCCAGCCCCATCTACGGCTTCACTGAGTTCCAGTGGTCCGGCGGCGCCCGTTACCTCATCGCGGTTTCCATCATCGCCCTGTTCATGGGCGTGGTCGCAAGGTTTAAAGCGGAACCTCAGGCCAGGCTTCGGTTCGACTTCCTTATCTTGACACTCGCCCTTGCCGTCGCGCTCGGTTCTGGTCTGGCCAGGTTCTTCCCCCTCGGATTAGGTTCATTCCTGCAGGACTTCCGGTTCGATACCATCATCGCGCCGTTCTTCGGTTTCGTGCTCATCGCTCATTCACTGGATTACTACCTGTCCTACCGCATTCGAACCAGGAACCTGCTCCTGGCCCTGGCTGGCGGCGCCGTCGTTTCTATAGTGGTGATCGTAGCTGAAGCTTTCCAGGCTGACGGTACGCAGGCGAGGTTTCTTGAAGTGCTGAATTCCCAGGGCGTCCTTACGTTCCTCCTTCTCCTGTTCCCGGTCGCCGTACTCCTGGTCCTTCTCGCGTTCCAGACGAGCTCCAGCCGTCCCGGGAAGACGCATCCCGTTCCTGCTATCGCCGTCGGTGTTTGCCTGCTAATGCTGTCGACTGCGCTCCCGTATTTCCAGACGAGAAGCGCGCTCGGTCTGGGGCGATTGTTCACCTATACCGACAATTATCTGGGCCGCCAGTACGATGACCTGATGAACACCGTCCAGGGCAGCCGCCTCGTGGTGCCGATGGTAAAGGGCTACCTGGTCGAGGGCGATAACCCTGTTACTTTTGGATGGCGCTGGGGGGTCGAGACCGTCAACGGTCCCTACAATCAGGGCGACCCCAATTTCTTCCTTTACTCCGTGCACCTTGAGTGGGAACAGCGGTGGCTGGAATACCAGCACACCCGTGAGAACCTCCTCCAGGAAGCCGGCGCCGGGTACATCTTCACCCGGTACAATCTCAATGTCGCTGATGATGAGACGCAGCTCGACCTGGTCGCATCCAACTCCTACGGCCGCATATACGCCCTTGACGCCGCCGTTGCCCGTGCCGTGGGCGTGACGCCGGTCATCCTCGATGTCCGCGACCCCCGCGCCGTCACCGAGTTCTTCAATATCCTCGTGCCGGGCGGTTACCGTATGGTGTTCGTGACAGCGGATACAGTCGATAGCAGCCTGCTGTCTCAATTCGAGTACGTCATGACCGATGACCCGGACAAGCTGGCTGATTACCCCGGCCAGCGCGGTATTCTCCTGGCTAATTCATCCAAGACCGGTGTATCAGATGAGGGCGCTTATACCGCATTGAGCGCGCCGTTCCGCCGCATCGCCAACCGGTACTTCTATCACGGCGACGAGGCGAATGTGTACATGTGGCTCGGCACCGATGCCTGGCAGGGTTCCCGCCTGACCGAAGACGATCTGGCCCTGCTGAAGGAATTCGGCGCATCCATCGCTCCTTTCCTCGACGGCCTTGCCTATGAACCCGCGGAATATGCCTACGATGATAACCGGATCGAGCTTGCATCACAGCCGGGCTTCACCCTCGTCAAGGACAGCTACTTCCCCTACTGGCAGAGCGATGACGCCGAACTGATCAGGACCACCCAGGGGTTCATGCTGGTTGCGTCGCCGGAAGATGAAGTTACCCTCGATTACTGGGCCCCGCTGCCTGATAAACTTGCCACCGCTGCGACTATAACCGGGCTCACTGGCGCGGTTGCCCTGGGGACCGTCCTCGTCATCCGGCGCTTCCGCCGGATAGGATAACCAAGGTTTTGTGGTTTTTTAGCTTCAGCGTGTTTCCGGTAAGAGTCGTTCCGAGTCCGCCGCAGTCGGACGAAGCAATCCTTCCCTTTCCCTTCCCTCATTTCTGATTTTTGATCTCTTATCTTTACTCCGCCCTTGCTATCCCCGCCTCGCGTGGTATCATTTTTAGCAATCGTAAAAATACCCCGGAGGTCAGCTATGCTGTGGACGGACCTGCTCATCGACGGCTTCAACCGCGTCCCTGAATACGTCGACAGGATCATGCTCGGACTTAGCAGGGAAGACCTGAAATGGCAGCCGAAGCCGGACGCCAACTCCATCGGCTGGCTCGCCTGGCACCTCACCCGCCAGCATGACGCCCAGGTCGCGGAACTCATGGAAGAAGACCAGCTCTGGATACACGAGAAACTCTACGAGCAGTTCCATCGCCCCGCCGACCCCTCGGACACCGGCTTCGGAGATACCCCGGAACAGGTGGCCGCCTTCGATCCGCCGGACATAGCCGCGTTCGCAGCCTACCTGCAGGCAACCACCAACCGCACACGGCAGTACATCCTGCTCCTCACCCCTGAGGACCTCGACCGCGAACTTGGCGGGCCGTGGAAGCCTGTTCCTACCGTCGGGGTCCGGCTCATCAGCATCATGGAAGACGCCATGATCCACGCCGGCCAGGCGGCCTACATACGCGGCCTTCTCCAGGGCAGAGGTTGGCAACCTTATTAACTTAAAGGAGAAAAGCAATGAAGACTACGGCAATCATTCTACTGGCCGTGATGATATGCATCGCGCTCCTGCTCGCCGGGTGTACCGGTGATAACGGGACCACGACCGGTACTACCACCTCCACAACCACAACCACCGCGACTACATCAACAACAACGTCAGTAGCCTCAACCACAACGACAACCTCGTCAGCGACCAATCCCGCCCCAACAGCCACGGCCACCGCCACCGGCCCGAAAGGCCCCATCTCCGTCGGCTCCAAGATTGACACCGAAGGCTCCCTCCTCGGCCAGATGATCATCCTCATCCTGCAGGACAACAACTTCGAGGTCGAGGACCGCACCCAGTTCGGCCCGACCAACATCGTCAAGACCGCGCTGGAAAGCGGCGAACTGGACATCTACCCTGAATACACCGGCAACGGCGCCTTCTTCTTCGATGAGACCGATTCGGATGTCTGGAACGACGCCGAAGAAGGCTACCAGCGTGTGAAAGAACTCGACCTCGAACAGAACAATATCGTCTGGCTGCAGCCAGCTCCCGCCAACAATACCTGGGCCATCGCCATCCCTAATGAACTCGCCGAAGAAGAAAACCTCGTCACGCTGGAGGACTTCGCTGAATACGTGAACAACGGCGGCTACGTCAAGCTCATCGGATCCGAGGAATTCGTTACCAGCCCGGTCGCCCTGCCCAAATTTCAGGAGGTTTACGGCTTCGAGCTCACCCAGGACCAGCTCATCACCGTCTCCAGCGGGGATACCGCCCAGACGGAACGCGCCGCCTATGAAGGCACCGACGGCGTCAACGCCGCCATGGCCTACGGTACCGACGGCGCACTCTCCGCATTCGACCTCGTCATCCTTGAGGACCCGCAGGGCGCCCAACCTGTTTACGAACCCGCCCCCCGCGTCCGCGGCGAGATCATGGACCAGTATCCCGAGATCGCCGGTATCCTGAATCCCATCTTTGAGTCCCTCGACCTGGAAACCCTGCAGACCCTCAACGGCCGCATCGTCGTTGACGGCGAGAACCCATCTGATGTCGCCCGCGATTACCTTGAAGAGGAAGGATTCCTGGAATAGTACAAATACGGTCAATACTCAGCCGATTCCATAATCCGGGACCGGTCGCCCTGACCGGCGCCGTCATCGCCGTGCCGGTTATTTTCCTCGGATGGTGGACCTTCAAGGAAAACCGCATCGTCAGCGGAGACAGCCTCGGCCTTGCCGACGTCTTTACCTGGGCCTTTCCCATCGCCCTGCTGCTCCTCTGGCTCGGCGGGCTCACGGCAGCATCTCTTTTACGCGGGAAAACCGGTCCTGCCGTCTTCGGTCTTGCCGCCAACATCATCCTGGTCCTGGCGTTCCTGCTGACCGGCCTGGCCGCGGACCGCCTCCTTGCCGGCGAACCGCCCGCCGCGCGCGTCTCCATGGGCGCCGGGTTCTGGCTGAGCATCGTCGCCTGCTACATCGCCATCTTCGCCGCCCGGGAGAAACTCAAGGACTCGGCCTGGCTTTACCATACCGTCTCCTGGTCCGGCCTGGCCGTCTGCATCGGCCTCGTAGCGGCGGGCTGGCTGAACAATATCTCCATCCTCGAGGAGTTCATGGGCCGCGAAGACCGCTTCATCCAGGAGTTCTTCCACCACATCTACCTCGTCGGGGTGAGTGTGGCTATCGGGACGGTCCTCGGGATGCTGCTCGGGTTCTGGGCCACCCGTTCCCGCCGCGCCGAGAAACCCGTCTTCTGGTTCGCCAGCATCACCCAGACCATTCCCAGCCTTGCCCTGTTCGGCCTGCTCATCGCCCCGCTCTCCGCCCTGTCCTTCGCCTATCCGTGGCTGCGCGAACTCGGCGTGCGCGGCGTCGGCGATACTCCGGCCATCATCGCCCTCGTCATCTATTCGCTGCTGCCCATCGTCCGCAACACCTACGTTGGGCTGAAGAACGTAGACGAGGGTGTCATCGATTCCGGCCGCGGCATGGGCATGTCCGGCTTCCAGATCTTCCGCCGCATCGAGGCCCCCCTGGCCGCGCCGCTCGTGCTGGAAGGCGTCCGCACCGCTGCCGTCCAGTCCGTCGGACTCGCCGCCGTGGCCGCCCTCATCGGGGCCGGCGGCCTGGGATGGTTCATTTTCCAGGGTCTCGGGCAGGCGGCGCCGGACCTCATCCTGCTCGGCGTGATACCTATCATCTTCCTCGCACTTATCATCGATACCCTCATGCGGACCGCCGTCATGGTGGCTACGCCCAGAGGCTTGGCGGGGGCCGTGCGGTGATCCGGCTGGAACATGTCACCAGGCGGTACGGGGAGAAGACCGCCGTGGACGACCTCTCCCTGCAGGTCAATGATAACGAACTCTGCGTCCTCATCGGGCCGTCCGGCTGCGGCAAGACGACCACCCTGCGCATGGTCAACCGCCTCGTCGAGCCAACCTCCGGCAGCATCTACGTCAACGGTCGGGACATCCTCTCCGTTTCCCCGGAACACCTGCGACGCTCCATCGGGTACGCCATCCAGAGCGTCGGGCTGTTCCCCCACATGACCGTCGGGGCGAACATCGGGGCCGTGCCGGACCTCCTCGGCTGGAAGAAGCCCCGCATCGCCGAGCGCGTCCGCGAACTCCTCCACCTCGTCGGGCTGAAGCCGGAGGACTACGTCGAGAAGTACCCCGGCCAGCTTTCCGGCGGCGAGGCCCAGCGCATCGGAGTGGCGCGCGCCCTGGCGGCGGACCCGCCCGTTCTGCTCATGGACGAGCCGTTCGGCGCCGTTGACCCGCTGACAAGGGAACGACTCCAGGGCCAGTTCCTCCGCATCCAGCAGGAACTCCGTAAAACCATCATCCTGGTGACGCACGACCTCGACGAGGCCATCCGCCTGGCGGACCGCATCGCCATCATGAACGCGGGCCGGCTCGTCCAGTACGATACCCCGGAGAACATCCTCTCACACCCGGCGGACCGGTTCGTGCACGACTTCGTGGGCGCGGACCGGGCGTTGAAGCGTCTCTCCCGCCTCTCCATCAGCACGATCATCCGCCCGGCGACGAGCGTGTCCGTGACGGATACCATCGAAACCGCCCGCCGCACCTGCGAGACCTGCCGCTGGGTCTGGGTCACCGATGAACAGGGCAGGCTCATGGGGTGGCTCGACCTGTTCGACATGAAGACCGCGGCTGACGTTCGCGACGCCGTCGATCGGGTGGCCCCGGATGACATCGCCGTGTCCGAGCACGCCACGCTCCGGGAAGCCCTGTCCCGCATCCTCGGGCAGGGATTGAAGGCCGTCCCGGTCGTCGATGAGAGCGGCGCGCTCGTGGGAGAAGTCGACCTGGGGGACATCGAGCGGGCCACGGCGGAGGCGAGGCAGGAATGAAGCGGGCGCAGTGGACCGGCTGGGCCGTGCTCGCGGTGCTGACGGCGCTGTTCTTCATCCTCGTCGCCAATGACACCTGGTGGGAAGCCGCGCTGAGCGCCCTTTTTCCGGACGAAAGCCAGGTGCTGCTCCAGCGGGCGACCCTCCTGACGCTGGTACTGCAGCACCTCGAGCTGGTCGTCATATCCAGCGCGCTGACCATCATCGTGGCAGTGCCCTTGGGGATATGGGTGACGCGGCCTTCCGGACGGCCGTTCCTCTCCATCGCGACCACCGTGACGAACTTCGGGCAGGTGTTCCCGCCGGTGGCGGTCCTGGCGCTGGCCGTGCCGTTGCTGGGGTTCGGGCTCGTGCCCACGGTGGTGGCGCTGTTCCTGTACGGGCTGCTGCCGGTGGTAAGGAACACCATAGCGGGCATTGGGGCGGTGTCCCCGTCGCTGGTGGACGCGGCGCACGGCCTGGGCATGAGCCGGTGGCAGGCGCTGGTCAAAGTGGAACTGCCGCTCTCCGCGAAGGTCATCATAGCCGGGATACGGATATCCGTCATCATCAACATCGGCACGGCGATGATCGGCGCGGTGATCGGGGCGGGCGGCCTCGGCTCCCCGATAGTGGCGGGGCTGGTGCAGAACAACACCGCGTTCATCCTGCAGGGAGCGGTCCCGGCGGCGATGCTGGCCATCCTCGCCGACCAGTGGATAGGGAGGGCGGAGGGGGAGCTGGTGGCGGCCTAGCCCGCCATTGTCATGCTGAGCCCCGATGGGATCGGGGAGAAGCATATCGGAGCGGCGGGGGTCCTTTCTCCTTTGATTCGATTTGTAAAAAGCAGTTTTTGAAAACCCTGCCGGCTGAAGCCGGCGCCGGGGCGATTTTTCCGCATCCAGGCTCGATCCGTTCCGCGCGCTACACAATGAAAGGGGGGCTTTGAACTCGAATCGATTGGGAGTAAGTTTCGTATGTAACAGGCTCGATTTGTCCCGCGCTAGAATTGGAGGCTGACAGGCTCGATTCGTCCCGCCCGTTTCGTCAAGGGGGGCGGTTTCAGCTTCACTCCGTTCTGCGGACGTCGTCATAATAGCCTCGTTTCGTCTCGCGTTTGGGGGATTTGCCACGGACCTGGGCCACGATACCATCGGCGAGTTTTTTTATATCCGTCGCGTCTGAGGCATCGAGTTTACCTTTGGAGCGGTAGAATTTTATCAGTTCACGGGCGGCTTCACGGATAACGCGGTGATTACCGGGGTCCTGGCGGAGGGCGGCGGCAATCCGGCCTCGCATCATGGCAACGGGAGCGGGGATGCCTTCCGCCCGGCCGGCCTGGCAATAGAGTCTATCTTCCTCGGTAACACGTTTGGAGTAGAAGCCGTGTTTGCGGGCGTTCTGGTTGCCGGGCTGGCCGCCGCGTTTTCTTTTAGGCTTGCGTTTGGGCATACACATGTTCCTTTGCTATTTAGTCCCCGCGGCTCCGGGCCTCAGGGAACTACATTATAGAACATGTGTTCTTGTTTGTCAAGAATATTTTGGCACTTAAAAGTTTAGTTGGATAATCCTACAGAACTTAGTGTTCAAGGTTCAGCTGATTCCGTAATTGGTCTATAGTGTTCATCATCGATAAAAAAAGATCACTTGATTTTTTTGCTTCTTCTTCTGTCAACATCTCGCCATTGATCAGTCCCCAGTATATGGCAGATATCTCTTGCCAACTCGCTAAAATACCCAATTCCAGTAACTGAATATTGTTTACCGCGTCACCGCTAATTTCTTGCATTCTTTGAACTTGTAACTGCCTTTTTTCTTCATCTGGCGGAATTTCTATCCCAATATTTCTAGCATGACAATATTGGAGGTAGTTGTTCATCAAACGAATAGACTCTTCAACTAAGGATACTCTTGAAATGAATAAATCCCGAGATTGTTTATGGATTTCTTCTTCGCGTCGGATATCAATACTCCTGCGTTCGTCCTCGAGTACCCATTTTCGTTGTCGCTCAGCAACTCTATTTTGGATCGTAAACGTTAATAGAGCGGATATTATCACCCCAGCTAATGTGCTAGCTGCCGTTATTATCGTTTCAGTTTCCATGTGTAGAATTCCCTTTATCCCCATCTGGTTCGTCTGATGAAAGCTCAAGGGTCGAACATATCTCAGATATTTTGTCTGGCTGTAACGCCCAACGATAGGCTGGATGGATCTCCCAGCTGAATCCAAAATCAACAAACTTCGCTGAAAGGTATTGGTTTTCTTCGAAGTACTTCCTTATGATACCCTCTGATGTTTCCTTTCGTGCTGTGAGGAAATTGATTTTATACAAGAAGGCAGCCAACTCTTTAACATCCGCAACTTTACCATTTTGAAATACAAATTGACCGCGCTCGAGAATTGTACGAATTTTTTTTAGTAATTGATCGCTAGTATACGTATATCCCTGTTCCGCAGTTCGTTCCTTCCTGCTAGGTTTCATATTGGTTAAAAGCCTTTCAATCTCAGGAAGCTCTGACCGATATTCATTGATTGTATCCTGGAGACGACCATGTGAGTATTCCTCAAAAATATCTTGAAAATTCTTAGACATTATTGTGTTAGACCGAGCATTCCGGGCACACTTAGCAGCCAAAGTACATAACTTAACCAGGTCTCTGGGTCGCTTTCTTATCAGCGACATTAAGATTCTGTACATAGGAGCGTTTTCCCATTTGCCCAATCCTTGAAATCTTTCTTCCATTACTGGCTTTAAATACTTGGCGAGCTCAAATGGCCGCATTTCGAGCAAATCCTGTTCTTGCGCTTGCCTCCCAAAGAAAGTCTCAATTCTCTTAACTAACATGGCAAATATCTCATGATTTGTCCATTTTAGCCATACCACGGAATTCTCTATTTTGTCCGTCGATTCGTCTGAAGTCCTTACTAAGTAAAAAACATCCGACCTCAAGCCAATTCGAATACGAAGGCCTTTATTCTCATTAGTTAAATCCCTCACTGCGTTCAGCATGGCAGAAATCGAAATGATATCTTCCTTCCGTCCCTGCCACCCTCTATCAAGATCATCAATGTATACTATAATAATCGGACTATTGAGGAAATGGTCAACTAGAGGAATTGAGCAACCATTTAATTTTAGTCGCTGTATTAGTTGTCTCAAGAACTCGATTATCAGGCCCCTTTTAACTTCAACTTGATGTTTTACCTCAACATCCTTCAATTTTTCAATAGTTTTCCTAATAATTAGATCTGTTAATCCTACTTTCCAATCCCTAATTTGTTTGAGGAAGTTTGTACTATTTATTTCTAAATTTAGAATATCGTCGGGTTTGATTAGTAGCGTTATTCTCTTGGATTCCTCATCTTCACTCATGGCTACTTTAAACAAGGCGGATTTTCCGATCCCTTTATGACCAACAAGAATACGCAAAGGTAGATCGCACACAATCTGATCATAAACATCCCGTTTAAAGTAGTATTTTTTTAATCTCTCAACATCTTCATCTTCTGCAGCTTCATGACCAAATAGCTGTTGTATCTGTTCATCGGAAAAATCCAGAATCATGTTCTGTTACCTCATATGTCGATTATTATCTTGGAGATTTAATTTAGTCTACTATTTAGTGTTGTCAAGTTCAAGCGCTTGTGCATTTTTTTGATGAAATCGACCTTAGAATATAATCACATATGAGTACGCGGCGAATGAGTTCTCTTGTGTGACAAGAGAGACAGATAGAGAATTGGGGGAAAAGGCAACCAGATTCACACGTCCGACACAGGCGGACTCAGAATGACAAAGGGCGGGAGAGTGAATGGGAAAGGGACGAGTAAGGGTCCCCACCACCCTGATATGCTTCTTCCCCGATGAATCGGGGAATCAGCATGACAGCGAGGATTGTGCGGATCGGCCTGCCCCTGGCTTACCGCGATGACCGCCTTCTCAGCAAGGTTTGCGAAGGCACAGTTTTGAGATTTGAGATGTGGTTTTGAGATTTGAGTTTTGACTTTTGAGTTCCTTCTGGTAAAGCAGCCAGATTCTCACGCCGTCCGCCCATTCTTTGACAGGCTTTAGATGAGCGGAACACCCTTCCCCTTGCATCTCCTCAACTCCGTACTATACTTTCAATAGCGCGCGGAAAGGAGGCTGCATCATGGTGAAAGTTGCGGAACTGGAGGGATTCAGCCTGTTCAACGGCCTGGCACGGCATGAACTGGAGGCGATGGCGGGGCTGGCCACCCGGCGGGAGTACCGCCAGAACGAGATCATCTTTACCCCGGATGACTGCACCACGGACGTCTACATCCTTGAAGACACCAACGACGCCGTCCAGATGGAGATACCGTCCCGGGACGGCAGCCCGAACCTGGTGGTCCACACCCTGAGCAAAGGGGAGCCGTTCGCGTGGTCGCCGCTGTGCCGGCCGTACGTGCGGTCCACCCTGGCGCGGGCCATCCAGCCGTGTACGATCATCGTCATCAACGGGGACGGGTTGAACCGCATCATGGGTGACAACGAGCATATCGGGAGCATCGTCATGAAGAACCTGGCGGGGGTTCTCGCGCTGCGGCTCGCTTACGTGACCGTCGTACTGGGTCGGGAGGTGCAGCGGCTGCGGGAGAGTGCGGGGGTGAGGCAGGGTTGAGAGAGATTTGGGGCCGAGGATCCCCCTCATCTTAATCTTCTCCCGCGAGGGGAGAAGAAACTGGTAAGGGAAGGGGCTGACCCTCGCCATGAAGCTATGGACAAGCCGGATGGGTCGTCTCTCGTTTAAGAGAGACCGAGAGAGATTTGGTTACCAAGGACTCCTCCCCCTCATCTTAATCTTCTCCCGCAAGGGGAGAAGAAACTGGTAAGGGAGGCCGCGGGCAGGGACGCCCGCGCTACCCGGTTGCAGGTTCAACAGCAAGATTTACGAAGGAACAGTTTTGACCTTTGACTTGCAGTTTTGACTTTTGACCTTTGACTTTTAAGTTCCCCTAGTCCGCTGCCGTCTTCTTGCTCCCGGCTTCCATCTCCGCGAGGACGCGCGCCACAGCGGCGATGGCCGCCGCCCGGGCCTTGTCGTCGAAGATGGTGCCGAGCTTCTGCTCCAGCGGCTGGTCCCGCTCCTCGATCTTGACCATATCGTCGAGCAGCGTCGTTTCCTGCGTGATGAAGTGCGTGCCCAAGTGGCCGGAGATGAAGGTATCGTTCTCCATGACCGCCTTGTGGAACGGGATGTTGGTCGTCACGCCCTGCACGACGTACTCGTACAGCGCGCGCCGCATGCGCTCGATCGCTTCCTGCCGGTCCCGGCCCCAGACGATGAGCTTGGAGATCATGGGGTCGTAATTGGTCGGGATGGTATAGCCGGAGTGGACGCCGCTGTCCACCCGCACGCCCGTACCGCCCGGGGAGCGGTAGTGCTTGAGCTTGCCGGGTGAGGGGGCAAAGTTATTGAGCGGGTCTTCCGCATTGATGCGGCACTCGATGGCCCAGCCCCTCATGTGGACGTCCCCCTGCTGGATGCTGAGCGGGGCGCCGGCGGCGATATTTATCTGCTCCTTGACGATGTCGAAGCCGGTCACCATCTCCGTCACCGGGTGCTCCACCTGGACGCGGGTGTTGGCCTCGAGGAAGTAGAACTCGCCGTCCTGGAAAAGGAACTCGATGGTCCCGGCGTTGCGGTAGTTAACATAGGATGCCGCACGGACCGCGGTCTCGCCCATCTTGCGGCGCAGTTCCGGGGTCAGCGCCGGCGATGGCGCCTCCTCGATGAGCTTCTGGTAGCGGCGCTGGATGGAGCACTCGCGCTCGCCAAGGTGGATGACGTTGCCGTGGTTGTCCGCCAGCACCTGAATCTCGATATGACGGGGGTGCGGGAGGTACTTTTCGATGTAGATCTCGGACAGGCCGAAGGTGCTCGCGGCGATCTTGCGGACCGAGTCCATGGCGTTCTTCAGTTCGGCATCACTGTTGACCACCGTCATCCCGATGCCGCCGCCGCCGCCCGAGGGTTTGATGATGACCGGGTACTTTATCTCCTTGACGATGTCCTGCACCTCGTCGAGGTCGGTCACCGCGTCCTCGGTACCGGGGACGGTGGGGATGCCGGCTTCCTGCATGGCCTTGCGGGAGGCCACCTTGTTGCCGAAGAGGGCGAGGACATCCGAGGGCGGGCCGATAAAGGTGATGCCCTGCTTCTCACATTCCCAGGCGAAGCTCGGGTTCTGGGCCAGGAATCCGTAGCCGGGATGGATGGCGTCCGCGCCGGACTCTTTGGCGACGGCGATTATCTTCTTGATGTTGAGGTAGCTTTCCGTGGCCGGCGCCGCGCCGATGAAGTACGCCTCGTTGGCGTACTTGCCGAACAGCGCATTGACGTCCGCTTCCGAATAGACCGCCACGGACGGGATGCCCAGTTCGCGGCAGGCCCGCATGATGCGGATGGCGATTTCTCCCCGGTTGGCTACCAGTATTTTCTTGATCATAGCGCTCTCCAGTGAATATCCTTGACCATCCGGTCTAGTCGACGACCATGAGGGCGTCGCCGTTGTTGACTACTTCGCTCTCGAAGACCAGTATCTCCTTGACGGTGCCGCTGTGATGGCAAATGATATCGTTCTGCATCTTCATGGCCTCGATGGTCGCAACGACCTCGTCCTCCTTGACCTTGTCCCCCACTTTGACCTTGATGGAGAGGATCATGCCCTGCATCGGCGCGACGACGGCGCCCTTCGGGACTGCCTTGGACTTCTTCGCCTTACCGGCGGTGGCCTTGGTGGCGCCCATGACGGAGGTCACCTTGACATTGAAGACGTCTCCATCCACGTCCACGCTGAACTCGGCGGGGAACTCCAGACCGGCGCCGGCGGACGGGGCCGCGGCCGCCAGGGTGGGCAGGGCTTCTTCCTTGACCTCGCCGCGCAGGAACTTGACGGCCACCTGGGGATAAAGCGCGTAGGTCATCAGGTCTTCTTCCTGGTGGAGGATGCCGAGCGTCTGGGCTTCCTTGCGGAGCTTTTCCATCTCCGGCTGGATGAAGTCCGCGGGGCGGCCGGTGATGGGTTTCTCTTCGCCGATGACCTGGAACTGTACTTCCTTGTCAATCGGGGCGGGGGCGCGGCCGTATTGCCCGAGGAGATAGTTCCTGACCTCCTGGGTGACCTGCTTGTAGCGCTCTCCGGCCAGGACGTTGAGCACGGCCTGGGTGCCGACGATCTGGCTGGTCGGCGTAACGAGCGGCGGGTAGCCCAGGTCCTTGCGGACGCGGGGGATCTCTTCGTAGACCTCGTTGATCTTGTCCAGGGCGTTTTGTTCCCGGAGCTGGGAGACGAGGTTGGAGATCATGCCGCCGGGTATCTGGTGAAGCAGGACGTTGACGTTGGGACGGGTGGATTCCGCGGTAAAGAGCAGGCGGTACTTGGCCGCCACGGTGTTGAAATATTCGCCGATCTCGTACATCTTCTGGAGGTCGATGCCGGTATCGTACGGGGTGCCCTGGAAGGAGGCGACCATGGCCTCGGTGGGCGGATGGGAGGTACCCCAGCCGAAGGGGGAGAAGCAGGTATCGACCATATCAACGCCGGCCTGCGCCGCGGCGAACTCGCTGAGCATGGCCATGCCGCTGGAGGTGTGGGAATGGAGGTTCAGCGGGATGGATGTCTTCGACTTGATGGCCTTGACGAGTTCCGAAGCCTGGGCGGGAGAGATAAGGCCGGCCATGTCCTTGATGCAGAGGGAATCGCAGCCGAGATTTTCCAGTTCCACGGCCATGTCCGCGAAGCCCTCGTTGGAGTGGACGGGGCTGGTGGTATAGCTGATAGCACCCTGGACGTGGCCACCGTGTTTCCTGACGAAGCGGATGGCCGGTTCCATGTTGCGGATATCGTTGAGGGCGTCGAAGATGCGGAAGACATCGATGCCGTTCTTGACGGCCAGGCGGCAGAACTCTTCCAGGACATCATCCGCGTAGTGCCGGTACCCGACGATGTTCTGGCCGCGCAGGAGCATCTGGAGGCGGGTATTCTTTATTTTCTTCCTGAGTTCCCGGAGGCGGTCCCAGGGGTCCTCATTGAGGAAGCGGATGCAGGAATCGTAAGTGGCGCCGCCCCACACTTCCAGGGAGAAGAACCCGACCTTGTCCAGTTCCTCGGCGATGGGGAGCATGTCCCGCGTCCGCATCCTGGTAGCGATAAGAGACTGGTGCCCGTCGCGCAGCGTTAGGTCTGTAATCTGAATGCCCATGGGTACCTCACTTGTACAGGTTATCTGTAAGATTTGCCGGGACCGGCCGTAAAGGCTGACAGTCCATTGTACGATATATTGTAAATTCAGTACCAGTCCGGCAGGGCCAGCGCTCGTTGACACTACTGAGAAGAGCCGCTATAATGCGAACTAGAATACGTGCATTCGAGTGCTTATATATCATACCCTGCAAAATACCGCGCTGTCAATAAAAGGGAGTCTGTCATGGAAAAAGGGAACTGGACATTTCTTTCCAACCACGGAAGAGTATTCGTCTATCTTTCCAAGAACCCGCACAGCACTACGGAGGAGATCTCCCGGGAAGTGGGCCTCTCCCTGCGCGGCGTGCAGAAGATCATCACGGACCTGGAAAACGGCGGTTACGTAGCCCGTCACAAGCAGGGCCGGTGCAATCAGTACACCCTTCACCTGGAGATGCCGATGCGGCACCGCCTCGAGCAGGACCATTCCGTCGGTGAGATACTGGCAGCGCTCGGTTACCATGATTCGCAGGCGTAGCTGTAAGTATTTTCCCCAATAGACCCGCCCTCACTTTAAGCCATATGTATTAGGCAATAAGTACATTGGATGGCGGTTTATACCGATGATACACTCCAGATAATAGGGACAATATATCCTGTACTTTATACCTATTGCTGATGCGGGTGTCCTTTTAACAGATGACATATCTTAGCTGCCATTTCGCTAGAGAAAGTATCAATAACAGTCCAGCGGTGGTCTCCAGTACATCGCATCAACGTCGTAACGTACTAATCCAGCAATGAGAATACTGGTACTTGGCATAGGAAACGAGATACTCACCGATGACGGTGTTGGGCCGCGCGTCGTGGAAGAGGCCCGAAAACGATGGTTCGGGGACGGCGTATGCTTCGAGACAACGTTCCAGGCCGGCATGACGCTGGTGGACCTCATCACGGGTTACGATACCCTCATCATCGTGGATGCCCTCCAGACCGGCGGCAAGCCAGGCGAGCTTTACCGGCTGACACCCGAAGACATGCAGATACCGAACACTGCGCCTGTTCCGGAGCACAGGATCGGCATTCTCCGGGCGCTGGAACTGGGGCGTTCGCTCGGATTGGATATGCCAGAAAGGGTGGAGATACTGGCGATCGAAGCCGCGGACGTGACGAGTTTTGGAGAAGGACTGACCCCGGGCGTAGCGGCGTCGATACCCGGCGCGGTACGGGAAGTCCTGAGCCTCCTGACAGGACTGTATTCATCCTATGGCGCCTCCCGGCAGGAACCCAAGTCCTCCGTTAAAAGAGGCGCAGCTAATGCTAACCGGAGTATGAAGTATGTGGAAGACGAATGAAACCGGCGGTGCACGAGTGGAGCAGGCGGTCAAGCAACTGTTGCCGCCCTGCCAGATCAAGTGCCCCATCAACGAAGATATCCAGCGGACCAATGTCCTCATCTCCCTGCTGCCGTCGAATATGGACGCGGCGAGGGAAGGCATCATCCAGATCGGAGACCATCTTTACGACCGCAACCCGTTCTTCAACATATGCGGTTATATCTGCGGGATCTGCGAACTGGAGTGTAACTACAAGAGCCAGGGCGGCGCGATACGGCGGCGGCTTCTCAAGCGTTTTCTCTCCGATACCTACACCCCGTATTTAAGTGAGAAACCAGAAATTGATGTGGTTAAGGACCGGGAGAACGTGGCGGTCATCGGCGGCGGTCCCGGCGGCCTCATGGCGGCCTTTCAGCTCTCCAAGCTCGGGTACCGTGTTACCATCTTCGAAGCCAGCGAGCGGCTGGGCGGGGCGCTATGGCTCATCCCGGAGTACCGCCTGCCGCGGGACGTCCTGCAAACCACGATGGAAAACCTCGTTCGCATCGCCGGGATAGACGTTCGTTACAACTCCAAACTCGGCGAGGGCAAGACGACGCTGGCCCGCTTGGCCAAGGACGGCTACAGGGCAGTGTTCATCGCCAAAGGCACGCCGTACGCCCGGCACCTGACCTTCGGCAAGGACATCGTGCCCAACCAGGACCTTTCCGGCGTCATGTACGGCCTGGACTTCCTCTATGAGGTAAGTCACGGCAACATCCCCTCCGGGTATTTCAACCACAAGAACGTCATCGTCATCGGCGGCGGTAATGTGGCTTTCGACGCCGCCCGCACGGCGCGGCGGCTCGGCGGCCATGTTTCCATGGTCTGCCTGGAATGTGAAGACAAGAGCCAGCGCGACGGCATCCCCGCCGACGAGGACGAGATCCGCGCGGCCTGGGAAGAAGGCATCCAGATATACGCCTCCCGCGGCGTCCGGGACATTTCCGGCAAGAGCGGTAAGTTCGAGAGGATAGACTGCCCCCGGTGCGTGGCGGTCTATGACGAGAACGGGTTTAACCCGCAGTTCGATACAGACGATGCCATCGAACTCAAGGGCGATATACTCATCGTCACCATCGGCCAGGCGCCGGACCGGGAACTCCTTCAAAAGGAAGGATTGCTCGACGAGCACGGCCGGCTCTCGGTGGACCAGCATACGCTGCAGAGCAACGTCAATCCGGACGTCTTCGTCGGCGGCGACGTACGACGCATCGGGTTCATGGTGGAAGCGATGAAGGAAGGCATCGAAGCCGCCGAGTCCATCAACCGCTACCTCAACGGGGACGATATGCGAATGGGGCGGCTGCGTGACTTCGAGCCGTTCGGGCTGCCGGATCGATCCACGTACAAACCGCCCACCGACGTCCTCTGGATACCGCCGGAGCAGCGGCTTCACTTCCAGATGTTCGAGAAGGGCCTGACGCTCAAGGACGCCATCGAGGAAGCCAAACGCTGCGTCACCTGCGGACCGTGCGTATCCTGCAAGGCGTGCGTCTCCATCGGGTTCGAGAAATCGCTTTACCCGGTCGAAGTTGACGAAGCCCGTTGCAGCGGCTGCGGCGCCTGCGTCTATGTCTGCAATTACGAGGCAGCCCGTCTGATCAGGAAGAACGGGATGCTCGTATCCGGTACCGATGATTTCCGGTGCAAGTCCTGCGGCATGTGCATCGCGGCCTGTCCTTCCGAGGCGCGTAAACTGGTCGAGGACAATACGGCGGCGCGCATCGCCAGAACACTGGCGGCATTGAGTTAACACAGCGAGGAGGAGAGGAAACCGAACCATGGCCAAACCGAAAATCGTCTGTTTTTCATGCAAGTTCAGCTGGGCATACCTCGGAGATGAAGACGCCATGGCCGCCCGGATCAAGAACTGGGTGCCCATCATCTGCGCGGGCAAAATCGACGCCGCCTACATCCTGGACGCGTTCGCCCACGGCGCGGATGGCGTGCTCATCCTGGGCTGCCCTGAGGGTGACTGCCATTTCCAGGACGGGAACATAGAAGCCCGCAAGCGCCTCATCCTGCTGCGGCACGTGCTCAAGACCCGCGGCATCCAGCCGGAACGCGTGAAAATGATCCTGTCCCGCGACCCCGAGGCGACTTCCATGCCGGACATCGTAGCGGAATTTGCGGCTGAGCTTGAGAAACTTGACCCTGAGCCGGAGACAGCGGCGGTAGTCTAACCTCGGAACAGAAGCATCTCTCTCATGAATGGAGGAAGTGTGGCTAACAAACCGAAAGTAGCGATATGCTGGCTCGGCGGGTGCGGCGGGTGCGATGAAGCCGTCGTGGACCTCAATGAAGCCATTCTAAATGTGGCCGATGCCGTGGACATCATCCTCTGGCCGGTGGCGCTTGACTACAAGTACCACCACGTCCGGGCGATGGCGGACGGTGAGATCGCCCTGGCCATCATCAACGGGAACGTGCGCAATTCCGAGCAGGAGGAAATCGCCCATTTGCTCCGGCAGAAGTCCCAGATCGTGCTGGCCTTCGGGGCCTGCGCCTGTTTCGGCGGCACGCCGGGGATGGCGAACTTCCGTTCCAAGCAGGATATTTTCGACTGGGTCTACAGAGACGCCCCGACGGTGGTCAATCCCGAGGAAAACCGCCCCCAACCTTTCGTGGAAATCGACGGAAAGGAATTGACGCTCCCCGCCTTCGACGAGACGGTCAGGGCTCTCAACCAGGTCATCGACGTGGACTATTATCTGCCCGGCTGCCCGCCGCCGCCGGACCTGATCACCAACGCGGTCTTCGCCGTGCTGGAGAACAAACTCCCGGCGCGGGGTTCATCGCTGGCGCCGCATAAATCGCTCTGCGATTCCTGCCCGCGCAACGAGACCAAACCGGACAGGATGGCGATCAAGGAACTGAAGCGCATCCACGAGGTGGAAGCCAAACCGGACATCTGCTTCCTCGCCCAGGGAATATTATGCATGGGTATCGCCACACGTGACGGCTGCGGTTACTCCTGCATCAACATCAATCTGCCGTGCCGGGGCTGTTTCGGGCCGGTGGAAGGCGTGAAGGACGGCGGGGTAAAGATGATATCCACGCTGGCGGGCATACTGGACGTGGAGGACGAATCCGCCATGGAGAAGGTGGCCGAGCAGATCGGAGACATCGCCGGTTACCTGTACCGGTTCTCGCTGCCGGTCTCGGCGCTGACGCGAATCGAAGCCCGCAACCACGGACAAGGAGACTGATTCCTTTGAAGAAGATAACGGTAAATCCGATAACGAGACTCGAGGGCCATGGCAAGATAGAAGTGTTCCTCGATGACAAGGGCAACGTGGCGGACGCCTACTGGCAGGTGGTAGAGCTCAGGGGGTTCGAGCGGTTCTGCCTGGGACGCCCGGTGGAGGAAATGCCGCGCATCGTCCCGAACGTCTGCGGCGTCTGTCCCAGCCCGCATAACATGGCTTCCACCAAGGCCGTGGACGCGGTCTACGGCGTGGAACCCACCCCGGCGGCCAAGCTGGTGCGGGAGCTGCATTTGAACGCATTCTACGTGGAAGACCACTACATCCACT
>CAZQQL010000028.1:0-32074 GCA_964595455.1 uncultured Dehalococcoidaceae bacterium | reverse complement strand
ACTCGTAATCGACCGGCGTGTTGAGGTAAGCAGCGGAGACGACGCCGCCGGACGGACCGCCCATCTGGACGGCCTTGAACCGTTTGCCGTTGGGTATCCCGCCGCCAATATCGAAGATGATCTTGCCGATGGGAGTGCCCAGCGGCACCTCGACGAGGCCGGTGTTGTTAATCTTGCCGACGAGACTGAAGGTCTTGGTGCCGGTGGCCTTGGCGGTGCCGTTGGCGGTAAAGGCCTCAGCGCCCTGGTGGATGATCTCCGGGATGTTGGACCAGGTCTCGACGTTGTTGATGGTGGTCGGCTTGCCGAACAGGCCGCCCCCGACGTTGGCGGGGAACGGCGGGCGCTGGCGGGGCCGGCCTTTCTTGCCTTCTATGGAGGCCAGGAGGGCGGTTTCCTCGCCGCAGACGAACGCGCCCGCACCGGGGAAGATATCGATATCGAAATCCATGCCGGAGCCGAGGATGTTTTTACCGAGCAGCCCCATTTGCTTGGCCTGCTTGATGGCGTTGGTCAGGGTCTGGATGGCGAGCGGGTATTCAGCCCTGATATAGGCGTAGCCCTGGGTAACGTTGCCGATGGCGAACGCTCCGATGATCATGCCTTCAATGACGGAGTGGGGATTGCCTTCCAGGACGGAGCGGTTCATGTAAGCGCCGGGATCGCCTTCATCACCGTTACAGACGACGTACTTGACATCCGATTCTGCGCTGCGGACGAAGCCCCATTTGGTAGCGGTGGGGAAGCCGGCGCCGCCGCGGCCGCGAAGGCCGGACTGCTTGACGACATCCAGCACCGCTTCCGGCGTCATGGAGGTAAGGACTTTAGCGAGAGCGGCATATCCGCCGAGGCCGATGTAGTCCTTGATCTCCCAGGGATTGATGAAACCGTTCTTTTTCAGGACGTTGCGCGTCTGGTGCCGGTAGAAGGTGATATCGTCATAAGAGGGTGAAATCTTGCCGGTGACGGGGTCGTGGTAGACGAGCCGTTCCACGATCTCTCCGTTCTTGAGGTGGCGTTCAAAGATTTCCGGGACATCTTCCGCTTTGACCCTTGCATATAGAATGTTGCCGGGGTTGACGATGACGATGGGTCCCATCTCGCAAAGACCGTGGCAACCGGTGCCGACGGTGCTGAGGACCTTTATCTTCCCGTTATGGTTGTACTTGGAGATGAGATCTTCAAAGGCTTCGAGGACCTTGGCGGCCCCGGAACCGGTGCAGCTGCTGCCCATGCAGATACGGACAACGAGTTCCGGCGCGTCTTTATCAAAGCGATGATCGGCGCGAACCTTGAAGAGCGCTTCTGCCTTTTCCTGAATCGATTTCAAGTCCCGTTCGGACGTTATTTTTTCCATTGATACTCCGTGGTAGCCGCTTATTTGTAGGCGTGGAGGATGTCTTCCAGGTTGTTTGGTTTGACCCTGCCGTGAATCTCGCCGTTGACAGAGAGAACGGGAGACAGTCCGCAGGCCCCCAGGCACCGTACTGTTTCCAGCGAGTACAGGCCGTCGGAGGTTATGCCCTTGGGTTTTAGGCCGAGTTTTTTCTCGAAGGCTTCTATAATTTTCTGCCCGCCCTTGACATAACAACTCGTCCCGGTGCAGACCTGGATAACGTATTTGCCCTTGGGGACCATACTGAAGAAATTGTAGAAGGTAACGACGCCGTAGACTTTGGTGACGGGAATGGCGAGTTTATCTGAGATAATTTCCAGCATGTCCGGGGCGAGGTAACCCACCAGTTCCTGGGACTGCTGGAGGATCCGGATAAGGGCGCCGGCCTTGGAACGGTTGGCATCGATGATCTTTTCCATTTCTTCGCGGTAAAACTTTTCCCGTTCTTCCCAGCGCGGAGTTACCAATTGCGTTGTCGTCATAAACACCCTCCTATCGTGCGTACGCCACGGTCATCACAGGGGCATGGAGGAATCCGGCGGATAGCCGTGGTAACGGACTGATAGTTGTAACAATCATATGCTTTCTACCCTCATGGTAACGGATTATTCAGACACAATACATACGGCAACTGGCTGAAAATATGGTTAGGCATTTTGTGCGAAGGTCTGCGTTGCACTGCGTGAAATACCTAAAACAGACAGCTTAAATGCTTAGCGTCATAGCCTGGTGTTGGCACTATTCTACCCAAGAGAAGAACAGCGGAAGGAAGCGGTATGGTGGTGGTTTATAATGCCCGGAGGTTGACAGGATCCGCGCTCAGGCGGGGTTCACACAATGGGGCGGGACCTTGCCGTGCAGGCCGGCAAGAAGGTTTTCCGCGGCCATCATGGCCATGGTACGGCGTGTGGGGAAACTGGCGCTGCCGATATGGGGGGAAATGACGAGGTTGGGCAGGGTTAACAGGGGGTCGTCCTTCGGGATAGGTTCAATTTCCGTAACATCGATGCCGGCGGAGAAAATAGTGCGGTTTTTCAGGGCTTCATAGAGCGCCCGCTGATCGACGACGAGGCCGCGCGAAGCATTGACGAAGACGGCCGTCGGCTTCATCATGGCGAATTCTTTCGGGCCGATGAGTCTCTTCGTTTCCGATGTCAAGGGAACGTGGAGGGAAATGAAATCGGAACGTCTGAGCAGGTCGGGCATCCTGTCCACGTATTCAAGACCGAGGCGGGACTCTTCTTCCGGGGTTTTCCGTGTGCGGCTGTAGTACAGGATGTGCATATCGAAGCCGCGCGCTCGTTTGGCAACCTCCAGGCCGATACGCCCCAGCCCGATGATGCCGAGCGTGGCATGATGTATGTCCTGGCCGAGCAGCCCCATGGGCGTCCACGTTTTCCACAGTCCCTGCCGGGTGAAGCTATCGGCTTCGACGATGCGGCGTGCCGCAGCCATGAGCAGGGCAAAGATCATGTCCGCGGTGGTTTCCGTGAGGACGCCGGGCGTGTTACCGACGCGGATGCCCCGGGACGTCGCGGCAGCAACATCGATATTGTCGTAACCGACTGCCATCGTGCTGATCACTTTCAGGCGGGGGCAAGCTTCGATGAACGGGGCATCGAGCCGGTCACTGAGCATGCACAGTATCCCCTCGGTGGTCCGGCATTTTTCAAGGAGGATTTGATACGAAGGCGGCAGTTCATCCGGCCAGACTTCCATGTCCGCCTCGGACCGTATCTTTTCCAGCACTTCCGGGAAAATATCGCGTGTCACAAAGACGCGGGCTCGTGCCATGCTCAGTTACCTTTCAGTTTTTGGTGAAGAAGGGGTTCTATCCCGGCTTTCTGCCGGCGGCACCAATCGGCGATGATGTTGGTGTCCCAGCCGATGCAGAAATGGCGGACTCCCATATCGATATAGGGCCTGGCGAGTTCGAAGCTCGCAATTTCAACCCGGGGATGGACGTCTTTTTCCAGGGCTTTCTTGATCATATACCGGTGGGCTTCCTGGACCTCCGGGTCCTGCGCCTGTCCCGGTTTGCCGATGCTGATAGAGTAGTCCATGGGACCGAACTGCACCATGTCCACGCCCGGAACGGAGAGGATGTCCTCAAGGTTCTCGATGGCGCCTTTCTTCTCGATCATGATGGCGATTACAACCTGGTCCATCGCATCCGCCCAGTCCTGCGCCGAACCATACCCGTAGCCGGTACTGCGCCGCATGCCGTAGCCGTGGACGCCCCGGGATTTGGGCGTCTCGGCGCGGACGCAGCGGATGCACTCCCGTACTTCATCGGCGGTGCGGCAATCAGTGAACAGTACATTGGGGATGCCGGAATCGATGGCGCGGGCGGCGATAAACCCCCTCGTCTGTTCTTCCACCTTCATCATGGCGGACATCTCAGGGAAGAGGTCGAATGTCCGGCCGAAGTTGTCCATCTGCTCAAGGCTGAATGGCGAGTATTCGCCGACGTATTCGATATAATCGAATGCTTTGGTCTGGCCGATAACTTCGATGATGCCCGGCCATGTGGAAAGGATGTGAGTGCCGACGGTTGGCTTGCCCTGGTCGAGGAGTTCACGCAAGCGGTTCTTTCTCATTTCAGTTCCTTCTTTGGCGTAACGGCCTTGTTGACAACACTTTTCGGCCAGTGTCCGTTGAGGACCCGGACGGCTTCTTGCGCTACGCTGCGGCGGAGGCGGCTGAAGGCGCTGTCCGAATAAGACGCAGAATGCGGCAGGCAGATAACGTTGTCCATTCGCAGGAGGGGGTTGTCCGGGTCCACGGGTTCTTTCTCGAAGACGTCCAGGCCGGCGCCGGCGATACGGCCGTCCTGTAATGCCTGTATCATGGCGGGTTCATCGACGACGGCGCCGCGCGAGGTGTTGATGAGATAAGCGGATGGCTTCATCAGGGCGAATTCCTTCTTCCCGATGAGATGGCGGGTCTCCGCGTTGAGCGCGGTGTGGACGGAAACATAGTCCGACCTCTGCAGGAGATCATCCAGAGAAACGAGGGTGATACCGGCTTCGGTAGTGAGAGCCTTATCGACGTAAGGATCATATCCGATGATTTCGAGGCCGAAGCAGCCGGCCTTGCGGGCCATCGTCCGGCCGATATTGCCGCAGCCGACTATGCCCAGCGTCTGGCCGTGGATGGAACCCATGGGGGGCTGGAGGGCCTTGGCTTCGCGCCACTTTCCCTGTTTGACAAGCCTGTCCAAGATGTTTATCTTCTTGGCGCAGGCCAGCAGCAGGGCGATGGCGTGGTTGGCGACCTCTTCAAGGCAGAAGTCCGGGATGTTGATGACGATGATGTTGCAGTCCGTGGCGGCGGCGGTATCCACGGTATCGTACCCGATGCCGTAGCGGACGACGCACTGACAGGCGGAAAGCTTTTCCATAACGCGGCGGGTCATCGGCGCGCCGTAGGTGAGGATGGCGTCGGCATCCGCGGCCTGGGCGATGATGTCGTCCTCGCACCGGCAGTCCAGCACGACCAGTTCAGCGCCCATGGCGGCCAGTTCCTGTTGTTCTTCAAGGCAGGGCATGGGGGCATCGCCTTCCATACCGTCAACCAGGACTATTTTGTGTTTTTTACTCATACGGCAATCCTCGGGACAGAATGGGAATAGCTGGCCTGATGGTAAAACGGCGCGGCAAATTTGTCAAGGCGGAGTTCCTAAAACCTGCCTCGCCTCCCAAAAAGGGGAGGCGAGGGATTATGCAGGGCGGGTTCAGGCAGTAGGGCCGCGAGTACAGGCATGGCTTTAAACCCGATTACAGCAGGCCGCGGAGCCTGGGGTCGAGGGCGTCACGGAGACCATCGCCAACGAGGTTGAAACCGAAGACGACGAGCATGATCGCCACGCCGGGGGCCAGTGAGAGCCATGGGGCGGAGAGCAGGCGCGAGCGGCCGTCGGAGACCATGTAGCCCCAGGCTACGTCCGGCGCCTGAATACCGATGCCGAGGAAGCTGAGGCCGGCTTCGGCGAGAATAAGGGCGCCGAGCTGCAGGGTAATGAGCACGATCATGGGAGGAAACCCGTTCGGCAGAATATGCTTGAACATGGTGCGGAAGTTACTCGCCCCCATGCTCTTCTGGGCGAGGACAAAGTCGTTCTCCTTGATGGTCAGGGTCAAGCCGTGCATGACCCTGGCGTAGCCCGGCAAGGTAGCCACGCTCAAAGCGATAATCACGTTAATGATGCCGTTACCGATAACGGCGGCTATGAACAGGGCGAGAAGGATCATCGGGAAGCCCATAAGGGCATCCATAATTCTCATTATAATCAGATTGGTGACACCGCCGACATAGCCGGCAAGCAGCCCCAGCGACACTCCGGCAACGCCAGCCAAGAGAACGGAGCCGAAGCCTACCAGGAGAGCTGTCCGGGAACCGTAGATGAGCCGGCTGAGGGTATCCCTGCCCTGGAGATCGGTGCCGAGCAGGTGTTCTCCGCTCGGTTGCTGGAGCGATTCCCGCAGGTTGATGATATTAGGATCAAAAGGCGCGAGGAGAGGGGCGAAAATGGCCGTAATCACCAGGAGTACGAGGATGACGAGGCCAACCAGCACGATTTTCCTCTGGAAAAAGACCCTGACAAATCGCCGCCATTCACTGACGTGCGGGGGAGCTTCCTTGATTCCGGTTGTCATGATTTCCGTATCCGCCATCTATTAAACGCCTCTTTAGTTGTAACGAATCCTGGGGTCCAGCCAGCCGTATGATATATCGACGATGAGATTAATGATGATTACTATTGCGGCGATGATAAGGGTCGCCGATTGTACCACCTGGTAGTCCTGGGCGAAGACGCTCCCGATGAGCAGTCTTCCGATCCCGGGAATGGCAAAAATCTGCTCGATGAACACCTGGCCGCCGAACATCAGGCCAAGACCGATACCCATAAGGGTGATCACCGGGATAAGGCTGTTCTTCAGCACGTGCTTGGCCACGATAGTCCGTTCTTTCAGGCCCTTGGACCAGGCCGTCCGGATATAGTCCTGGGATATCACCTCCAGGACGCTGGAGCGGGTCTGGCGGGCGATGGTCGCCCATCCCATCAAAGACAGACAAATGACCGGAAGTACAGAGTAATACAGGTTCTCCGCGAGGTTGTCCCAGGGAGGTACATAACCGGCGATGGGGAACCAGGCCAGCTTCAAACCAAAGCCATATATCAGCAGGAGACCCAGCCAGAAGACCGGGATGGAGACCCCGAAGTAGGACGTTACCGTAGCTGCGGTATCGACCCATTTACCACGGCGGAGCGCGGCGATCATCCCCAGCGAGATACCGAGAACGTTATACAGGAGGAACGACTTTATGCCGAGATCGAGGGTAGGCGGGAACCTCTCCAGTAGAAGCTCGCTGACGTCTTCATTATAGTAAATCGATTTTCCCATATCGCCCTGGAGGATACCCGTTATCCAGTTCCAGTACTGGACGATGAGAGGTTTGTCCAGGCCGTAGCGGACACGCAGTTGCTCGAGTTGTTCCGGGGCTATCGTACCGGAGCCAGCCTGGCGGCCGATGAAGATGGTAAGAGGGTCGCCGGGCAGGAGCTGCATGACAAAGAAGACGATAAGGGTGACGATGAGCAGGATGAACACCGCCATGATTATTCTTCTCGTGATATATGCAGCCATTTTTCCTTACTACCTTGGTGTTTTTAATGATTACCCTGATTAATATAATTATAAGTTATGCAGCGTTTATGTCCTAATCCTGCATAGCTTTTTTGTCTGGCCTGGAGAGGCTGTTGGCATTCGGGTCCGATGGTTGCCGGGTGGCTCGTTTAACGAGCCACCCGGACATTGTTTTACTGTATCAAGGTTCTAGTGTTCGCCCATCCAGACGTTTTCCCAATCTACCCTGATGAAACCATGACGGTAGATCTCGTTATGAACATAGTCCGGGAAAACGGTGGCCGCAGGCGTCCACCAGAGAGGAGTGAAGCGGGCTTCCTCATAAAGGTGCCGCATGATTTCCTCGGTCGCCGCTATCTGGTCTTCCGTCTTGTCAAGCAGGACTACTTCCGCGTCGAACTCGAGTTGTGTATCTGTCCTCTGGAAGCTGGCGAGGTTGGACTTGGGATCGCTGCTGAACCAGGACATGTAGGTGGCCAGGTAGTTGACATCCATGCCGTAGAACATCTGGACGCAGTCATCCCAGCCGGTGCCGAAAACGCTGCCGAAGAACCGGCCCGGATCGGCGATATCAAGAGTGACGTTGAATCCGGCCTGGTCCAGGTAGCCTTTGATGGATTCACCGGCATCGATGCTGGCCGGGACGGACTGAATCATGAGTGTAACCGGTACGGGAGAGGTGTAGCCAGCTTCAGCGAGAAGCTCTTTGGCTTTATCCGGATTGTATTCGCGGATTTCAAGGCTGGGGATATAACCCCATTCGGTATCGGGTGCTATCTGGCTGCTGGCCTTGTAGAATCCCTGTCCGAGTGCCTGGGCGATAGCTTCTCTGTCGAGAGCATATTCCAGGGCTTCGCGGAGCCGTTTGTCCTGCCACTTGGAGTTGGGATCGGTGGTATTGGGGAAAATGCCTTGCGGGAGGCCGGGCCAGAATGTCTGGACCGTGTACCCCATAGGTTCGAGTTCCGCCCAGTCCTGGGCTGAATGACCCTGGTACCAGAGGTCGATGTCTCCGGACTGGAGCAGGGCGGAGGCGGTGGTGGACTCGGTGATTATCTTGAATTCGATACCATCGAGGTACGGTTTGCCTTCCTGCCAATAGTTGTCGAATTTCTCGTATGTCATGCTGACATCGCGAGTATAGTTTTGAAGAACAAACGGACCGGTTCCCACTACATTGCTGACTGCCCATTCGATACCGGCTTCAGCGGTGGGATCTGAGGTTCCGGCAGCCTCGGTCCAGGCGGCCATGGAGTAAATGGCTGTCCAGCCCCAGTTGAACTCATACTGGTTACTGAATTCGGTGAAGTTGATGACCACGGTGGAGTCATCCGGAGTCTCGATGCTGACGATCTTGTCTGCATCCTGGAGCCAGCCGCTCTGGATCTGCTGATCGAAGTTCCACTTCACGACTTCCGCGTCCATCACGGAGCCGTCATGGAATTCAACGCCTTCGCGCAGATTGAAGGTGAACGCTTTACCTTCGGGATCGATGTCATAGGACTCGCAGAGGAACGGAATCCAGCCGCGGTTGCCCTGTTCGTCGACGTAGGGCTCGACAAGGAATTCGACGGCGGGCATGACGTAGGTAGCGTCAGCGGGACCCATCTGGCCGCGGTAGCTCATCATGGCGGGGCCGGCAGTGATGACCGCGTTAATGACGCCGCCCGATACCTGGCCGCCTGTAGGTGACGTAGTGGTGGTAGGCTGCGTGGTGCTGGTGGTTTGGGTCGTGGTTGTGGTCTGGGTTGTGGTGGTTGTTTGACCCGGTGTGGTAGTTGTTGTTGTCGTGGTGGTTTCATCCCCGCCGCAACCGGCCAGGACCGTGATCCCGGCGATGAGTACAGCGAGGATGACGGCAACAAATTTGACTTTGCTCATAATCCTTATACCCTCCTTTTCTGCCCGGGAGTAAATATTCTCCCGATCGTTATGCAAGACGGAACACTCACGACCAGAACTGCGGTCGTCTCATGTTCCGGTAATATGGTTAGTGTTCAGTGACGCCGATCCCTCCTTTTTATATCATATATACCCTAACGTTCCGATAAACGGTACATTTTAGAATTATGGTATACGGGTCAAGCGAAAAAATCAACTTAATCCTTTCAATTTACGTAAATACCACACAAGCACCAAAAGAAACAATACGTAATTTTACGGAATTGTATGATGCTGCAGCCGTTCCGGGATTCCGACCTGCATTGACTATGAAGAAAACCGCCCTATACTTGTTATTAAAGAACTTCGGGTACGACGCCGTACCAAGATCGAAGAAGGTGGTGGGGCAGCATGGTGGAAACAATAAGTACGCTCAGACGTTCCGGTTACCGGATACTGCCGATCCGGGAGGAAATGAGGCGCAACCTCCTGGCCAGGATCAAATCCGGTCAACCTGTTTTCCGTGGCATCATCGGTTATGATGAAACGGTCATACCGCAGGTGGAAAACGCTGTTATCTCCGGCCAGGACATTATCTTTCTCGGGGAGCGCGGACAGGCGAAATCGAGGATCATCCGGCTTCTCATCAATTTACTGGACGAGGTCACGCCGGTCATCAAGGGATGCGAGATCAATGATAATCCCTTCACGCCGATATGCGCGTCCTGCCGGGAGAGGGTCGCCCGGGACGGCGACGCCACTGAGATAACCTGGCTCCGGAGGGAAGACCGGTACGGGGAGAAGCTCGCCACGCCGGATACGACCATTGCGGACCTCATCGGGGATGTGGATCCCATCAAGGTAGCCGAGGGACGTTATCTTTCCGATGAGCTGACCATGCACTACGGGCTGATACCAAGGACGAACCGGGGCATTTTCTGCATCAATGAACTGCCTGACCTGATGGAACGCCTGCAGGTAGGGCTCTTCAACCTGATGGAGGAGAGTGACCTGCAGATAAAAGGATACCGGGTCCGTCTGCCGGTGGACCTGTTCCTGGTGGCCAGCGCCAACCCGGAGGACTATACCAGCCGGGGGAGGATCATCACACCGCTCAAGGACCGGTTCGGGTCACAGATACGCACGCATTACCCGGTCAGCATCGAGGACGAGATGGCGATCATCCAGCAGGAATGGCGCACGTACGAGACGGATGGGGTGGAATGCTTCGTACCGGACTTCATGAAAGAGGTCATCGCGGAAATAACGCATGCGGCGCGGAAGAGCCCGGACATCGGGCAGCGCTCGGGGGTCAGCGTGCGGGTATCCATCGCCAACCAGGAAACGGTCATGGCCAACGCCATCCGCCGCGCCACGAGACTGGGAGAAACACTGGCCGTGCCACGCATCACGGACATACCGTACGTCGTCGCTTCCACGACGGGTAAGGTGGAACTGGAAAGCTTCGAAGACACTGATGAGTCCAAGCTCATCGATGATTTCTCCCGGAAGGCAGTCCTCAGCGTCTTCGGGCGTTACTACGACTGCAGCGACCTGGAGGAGATAGTCCACCAGTACACCGGCGGGTTCAGCACTGAAGCTTCGGACATGATGCCGGCAGGGCTGTACGTGCGCAACATGAAGGAAGTACCCGGCTTCAGCAAGGCGGTCCGCCGGATGGGACAATCGGAAACCCCGGAAATGGTAGCTTCCATCATGGAATTCATTCTGGAGGGCCTGCATCTGAGCAAGAGATTGAACAAAACGATTACCGGCGGCAAGGCCGTCTTTACGGGGTAGCACCATGCCGCGATACAAATATTCCTGCTGGGACGGAAGCCAGGAAGCTTATCAGGCGGACGCCGATTCGCTCATGAAAGAGCTGGAGAAGCGGCTCATGGCGGACGGGGACCTCAAAGGCGCCCTGGAGAGGATGCAGCGCGGCAGCCTCTTCGATTCACAGGGACGTGCTATGCCCAGTCTCCAGGACCTTATCCAGAGGCTGCACCAGCGGCGGCGGGAGCGCCTGGAACAATATGATCTCGGTTCCATCATGGACGACATCAGGCAAAAGCTGGACCATATCATCAATACCGAAAAACAGGGCATTTCCAGGAACCTCGATGAAACCCGCCGGAAAATGATCGCCGGTAGCGGCGACCTGCCCCCGCAACTCCGTGAGAAGCTGCTGCGGGACATGGAAGCACGCGCCTCCCGGAACATGGAGAAAATGGAGGGCCTGCCGGAAGATCCCGCCGGAAGGATCAAGGAACTCAGCCAGTACGATTTCATGGATGACAAAGCGCGGACGGAGTTCAACGGACTCCTGGACATGCTCAAGAAGAACGCGATGTCTTCCATGGCCAAAAACATGATGCAGCAGTTCCGGGACATGGACTCTAATTCCCTTGCCGCCATGCGGCATTTCCTGGAAGCGCTCAACCAGATGCTGGAAGCCCAACAGAGGGGTGAGGCCCCGGACTTCGAAGGGTTCATGGAACAGTACGGCGGGTTTTTCGGAGATAGTCCCCCCAAAGACCTCGATGAACTCATGGAGAAGATGCAGCAGCAGATAGCCCAGGCCCGTTCCATACTGGACAGCCTTTCACCGGAGGACCGGCGGCAGCTCCAGGAACTCATCGATTCCATGTTCGACGAAGCGACCCGTTACGAGGCGATGAAACTGGCGGTCAACCTCGAAACCCTTTCACCCGGCTGGTACGAGCCCCGCAACTACCCGTTCTCCGGGGAGGAACCGGTCTCCTACCAGGAGGCCATGAAGATCATGGAAGAACTCCGGAAAATGGACAGCCTGGAGGAGCAGATCCGCAACTCGCAGTACAGCCGGACGCTCGACGATATAGACCGGAAGCTCATGGAGGAGATCCTGGGGCAAGAGTCCGCCCGGGACCTGGACAGCATGAACTCCATCACCAAACTGCTGGAAGAGGCGGGGTATATAACCTACCGCGACGGGAAATTCGAGCTTACACCCCGGGGCATCAGGAAGATAGGACAGAAAGCGCTCCAGAACATCTTTGCACAGCTCCGTAACGACCGCAACGGCGGGCATCGGCTTGATGCACGGGGCAACGGCGGCGAAAGGGCGGACGAGACCAAGCAGTACGAGTTCGGGGACGACCTCAACCTGCACCTCCAGCGGACCATCATGAACGCCCTCCAACGGCAGAAAGGCGTCCCCGTCAAACTTGACGTGGAGGACTTCGAGGTGTTTCAGACGGAGGCCGCGACCCGTTCCGCGACGGTGCTCATGCTTGACCTCAGCCTTTCCATGCCGATGCGGGGGAACTTCGAGGCCGCCAAACGGGTGGCGGTGGCCCTCGACACGCTCATCCGGACCCAGTATCCGCGGGACAGCCTTTTTATCGTCGGGTTTTCCAGTTACGGGCGACAGGTCAAGAAGGACGACCTGGCCGTCATGGGCTGGGACGAGTTCGACCCGTACACCAATCTTCAGCACGGGCTTTACGTAGCGCGGAAGCTGCTCTCAAAAGAAGTCTGTGCCAACAAGCAGATCATCCTGGTATCGGACGGGGAGCCGACGGCGCACTTCGAGGGAGGTTACCTGTACTTCCGGTTCCCGCCGAGCCCCCGTACCATCCAGGCGACGATGACCGAAGTACGGAACTGCACGAGGAAGGGCATCGTCATCAACACGTTCATGATGGAAACAGGGCGGTACTTCGGAACATTCATCAACCGCATGGCCCGCCTGAACAAGGGCAGGGTATTCCATACCAACGCCAGCAACCTGGGTCAGTACATGCTGATGGACTTCGTTGCCAACAAGGGAAAAGTGGTGAAGTAGCCCCGGTATCTGTTATCTGCGGCTGGTCCCCGCCAGGAACAGCCTGACAGCGCTTTCCGCAGCATCCTCAAGGAGTTGAGCGGCGTTCCGCATGGCCTCATCGAGGTCCAGGCAGCGGGGCAGGATGCTCATCACGGAAGCGATGCCGGTTTCGTAGACCTTCTGATAGCCGTCCCCGAGCGCGCCGCAGAGGGCGAGGACGGGAACACGCTGTTGCCGCGCCCGCAGGGCGATACCGGCGGCGGTCTTGCCGAATGCGGTCTGGAAATCGATCCGGCCTTCCCCGGTAATGACAAGATCAGTGCCGGTGAGGTGCTCATCGAAGCGGATGGCGTCCAGGACAAGGTCGATGCCGCTCTGCAGTTCCGCGCCGAGGAAAGCCACCAGGCCGGCGCCCAGGCCCCCGGCCGCGCCGGAACCCGGAAGTGAGCCGATGTCCTTGCCTGTTTCTTGTTGCAGGATTTCCGCCAGATGGCGAAGATTCGCATCCAGCACGGCGACCATTTCCGGGGTCGCGCCTTTCTGCGGCCCGTACACTGCCGCCGCTCCCTGAGGTCCGAAGAGGGTATTGGTGACATCACAGGCGCCGGCTATCTTTACCCTGCCGAGGCGGGGGTCGCGGTGGGAGAGGTCTATGTGATGTAATGCGGCCAGACCGCCGCCGCCGTGGGCTATGAGGTTGTCCCGTTCATCGAGGAGCCGGACTCCAAGAGCTTCCGCCACGCCGGCCCCGCCGTCCACCGTCGCGCTGTCACCCAGCCCGATGATGATGGAGGTACAGCCGGCATCCAGGGCGGCCCGGACAAGTTCGCCGGTACCGTACGTGGTGGCTTTCATCGGGTCTAACCGGCCGGCGGGCATGAGCGCCAGGCCGGAAGCGGCGGACATCTCGATAGCGGCGGTTTTGCCGTCCCCGAGGATGCCCCAGGCGGCGGTGACTTTCTCTTCCAGAGGACCGGTGACTACGGTACGTACGAGCCGTCCGCCGGTTGCTTCGACGAGGGCCCTCACGGTGCCGCTGCCGCCGTCGGAGATGGGCAGGAACACCGTCTCGATGTCGTTGTCCGCGGCTCTCACGCCGGCCTGCATGGCCCGGGCGGCTTCTTCTGCTGAAAGGCTTCCCTTTAACGCCTGGGGGGCGATAATGATCTTCATATGCATTATTATATGCAACCTGACGACAGCATCGCAAAAGCCCGTGGCAGAACCGGGCGGCGGGGGGTACAATATCTGTCATGCTCGCCAAAATCATCATCCAGGTGGTTTTTTCGGTATCGGCCGCGGGTTCCTGGCTGATACTTGATATCTATAGCAATTACTACATGGAACGGCTGACCTACAGCCTGACCGCTCTTGCCGCTATTTACCTGCTTTTCAAGCTGCTGCTGGAAGAAATTGCGGTGAAACGGATCTCCGACCCCGGCTCAAGGTACTCATTTCGCCGGGCTCTTTCGATTCTCAATATCGTGGCTTTCCTGGTAGCCGGGCTCGCCATCTGGGTGCCCAATACGCAGACGCTGCTGGTCTCATACGGCCTCATCGCCGCAGGTGTGGCTGTTTCTCTCCAGGACTTTTTCAAGAACATCGTGGGTGGGGCGATACTGTTCATCACCGGTCTCTACCGGGTGGGGGACCGGATAGAAGTGAATGAGAAAAGCGGAGACGTTGTGGACATCGGGCTGCAGTATACGATCCTCCTGGAAATCCGGCAGTGGATAGCCGGAGACCAGCCCACCGGCCGGCTGGTTACCATCCCCAACGGCCAGGTGCTGTCTCACGCCGTCCATAACTATTCCAAGGACCATCAGTTCATCTGGGACGAACTCTTTGTGCCCGTCACCTATGACAGTAACTGGAAATCGGCGGCGGACCTCGTGCTGGCTATTGTCAACCGGGAAACGGAAGCAGTAACCGAGCGGGCCCGCATTTCCCTGAAAGGGCTCTCTGAAAAGTATTTTCTCCCCGCGCGGTCAGAAGTACCGGCCGTTTATCTGACGCTGACCGATAACTGGATCGAGCTGCATGTGCGGTACGTAACGGACGTCCGTAACCGGAGGGCGCTGAAAAACGACCTGAGCCGGCTGGTGCTGGAGAAACTCGAACAGGCGCCGGACATCACCGTCGCTTCCGAGACTATGGCGGTCACCGTCGAGGAAAAAACACTGAAAAAGTCCTGATTTCATGAAATCTATTTGAAATATTTCATTGCTAGGATAATGGTGTCCGGACCGGTAGTTCCGTCGCGGCAGGAATAACACTCGCCTGCTGTGGGGAACTACCGCTCTGGATTCTCCAGGACAGGTACCTGAGGTCCGGCCATGAAAGACCGCTCGCTGCACATACGTCCCGCCGCTCCCGACGATATCAAGGTCATGACGACCTTACTCAAAGAACTATTTGAAAACGAGTCCGATTTCCATTTCAGACCGGTCAAACAGAGGGCGGGTTTGAGACGGCTTATCAAAGACCCGAACGCTGCCGTGCTCGTGGCGGAACGGGACAGCCTGGTGGTGGGAATGTGCACGGTGCAGATGGTGATTTCGACCGCGGAGGGCGGACGTTCCGGTTGGGTGGAAGACCTTATCGTTCACAGCAAGTTCCGCGGGCAGGGCATCGGGCGGGAACTCCTGGCTGCCGCCGAGAGCTGGGCGGAGGACCACAAGGTAAGCCGTCTCCAGTTGCTGGCGGATTCCCATAATAAGCCGGCGGCGGAATTCTACCACGCCCAGGGATGGGACACTACTAATCTCATCTGCCGGCGCAAATCCCTCAGGCCGGCGCGCCAGGTTTAAGCCTCAGTGATTCTGTGTGCTTCGACTAATACGTTTGATTACCACTGCATTGGACGGGATTGCCACGGCCCGCCCGAGGCGGGTCTCGCGATGACCCTTTATCTTCAATAACTGACGCCGCTGCAGTCTCTCATTGACAAACAATTCCCGGGCTGACTATGATGGCCTAGTGACGGCCTGAGCAAGTCCGGCCGTACGGAAAGGAACTCCAATGGAAAAACTGAAGATAGGGTTTGTCCCTGCCCACCGCGAGCCATTCGATGAAAACTGGGCGGCGGATATGAGGAACCGCTGCCTGGCTGTGTTCAAGGCTATTGATTTTCTCGATATCGTTGTTCCGGATGAAAACCTTACCCGGCACGGCTGCGTCCGGGACGACGCCGAGGCTGACAAGGTCATCGAACTGTTCTCCGAGAACGGCATCGACGGTCTCATCATCGGCACGATGACCTTCGGAGACGAGGTCGCCGCCCTGTCCGTCGCCTCGATGTTCCGGGACATTCCCATCTTCCTGTTTGCAACCAAGGAAGGGCCGTTTACAGAAGACGGTAACCGGCGGTCGGACTCGTTCTGCGGTACGCTGTCGATTTCCTCCGGCCTGAAGCGGCGGGACATCCCGTTCCTCTTCGGCAGCATCGTTTTTCCGGAAGAAGAGGAGTTCAAGGAAAGCATCGCCAACTTCCTGCAGGTATGTTCGATCGGCCGGGGGTTCCTGGGGGCGAGGATAGGCCTGGTGGGGCCGCGGCCGGAACGGTTCGAGACCTGCATCTTCAGCGAAGATGCGTTGATGCAGAAGTTCGACCAGAAAGTGGTCCCGGTGGCGCTCCCGGAGATCATGCAGGTCGCTTTCTCCGCGGAGAACAAGAGCGCAATAGATAAGATCGCCGCGGAAATCAAGAAAAAGGTGGACGCTTCCGCCATCGATGCCCAGACGCTGAGCAAAATCGCCGGGCTGGAATACGCGCTCAAGGACTTCGCAGACAAGAAGGACCTCTCCGGCATCGGAGTCCAGTGCTGGACGGCCATGCAGTCCATTTACGGCCTTTCCCCCTGCTTCGCGATGGGGCGGATGACGGACGCGGGCATCATGACTGCCTGCGAAGTAGATATCTACGGTGTGCTGACCATGCTCATACAGCACCTGGCGTCCATGAAGACGACCGTACCGCATTTTATCGATTGGACGATACAGCACCAGACCCGGGAAAACACGTTCCTAGCCTGGCACTGCGGCAACGCTCCGTCCTCGCTGGTGTGCCCGTCCTGTAAAGTCGAACTTAGCTACCAGAGCGTACTCGGGGTCAGCCTGGGGATCGACCACTCCAAGGGTACCGGCGAGTTCCAGCTCAAACCGGGGCCGGTGACGCTCAGCCGCCTGCAGGAGCACCACGGAGAGTTCAAGCTGCTCATCGCCGAGGGCGAGGCTATACAGTCCGATGAAAAACTGCGGGGTTCGTGGAGCTGGGTGGAAGTGCCGGACCTGAGGTACCTGTACGAAACCCTCGTGACGGAAGGTTTCACACACCACGCCAGCCTGATTCACGGCGACTACACGCAAGCCCTGATGGACGCCTGCGAATATCTCAATATAGAGCCGGTCATTGTGTAGATCAGAAAGGAAATCGAATATGTTCAAGTTCGGCGTGGATTCACTCATCTGGACGGAAAACTTTTTATCGAAGGATGTGCCGCTCATCAGAAAGGCGAAGGAACTCGGTTTCGAGGTGATGGACATCAACATTGGCCACCCGGAGACGTTCCCGCTGGCCGAGGTCAAAAAGGAGCTCAAGCAGGTCGGCATCGAGCCGGTGACGAGCATCGGGCTGCCGGCGAACTGCAACCTGATATCCCCGGACAAATCGGTCCGGCGGCACGGGATAGATACCCTGAAGATGCTTGTGGACATCAACATGGAGATCGGCTCCAAGATACTGGCCGGCGTCATTTACGCCAGTTGGGGCTACCTTTCCGGGAAATGCCGTACGGATGAGGAATGGAAATGGTCGCAGGAGTCCCTCGGTGAAGTGGCGGAGTACGCCAAAAAGCAGGGCGACCTGCTGCTGTGCCTGGAGCCGGTGAACCGGTTCGAGACGCATTTCATTAACATCGCGGAGGACGCGGTGAAGTACTGCAAGCAGATGAAGACGGGCAACGTCAAGGTACACCTGGACTGCTTCCACATGATCCGGGAGGAGCAGAGCTTCCGGCAGGCGGTGCTGACCTGCGGCAAGGAATACCTGGCCTACGTGCATGTCTGTGAGAATAACCGCGGCATCCCCGGCACCGGCCTCGTACCGTGGAAGGAATTCTTCACGGCGCTCAGGGACATCGGGTACGAAGGGTCGTGCGTGATCGAGTCCTTCGATCCCGGCTTTGAAGAACTGAACCGTGTCTGCGCCATCTGGCGGAAGTTCGCGGACACCGGCGAGGAACTGGCTGTGCAGGGCCTGGCCAACCTGAAGAGAATCGCTGCCGAGGTGGCCTGACATGAGCGTGTACGACATTTTCGATATCAAAGGGCGCAAGGCATTGGTGACCGGGGCGGGCAGGGGCATCGGCAAGGTGCTGGCGCTGGCGCTGGCGGAAGCCGGCTGCGACGTGGCGCTGTTTGGCCTGCATAAGGATAACCTGATGCCGGTCGCGAAAGAGATTAAGGCCATGGGCGTGAAGAGCATTGCCGTGGCCGGGGATGTCTCTAAGAAAGGAGATGTCGAAGCGGCCTTTGCAGAGACTGCCAGAGCATTCGGGAAGCTGGACATTTGCCTCAACAATGCCGGCATCAGCATGCAGGTCCCGGCGGAAGAAATGGCCGAGGAAGACTGGCAGCGGATCATCGACATCAATATGAAGGGCGTGTTCCTCTGCTGCCAGGCGGCGGCCAAACTGATGATACCGAGGAAAGCCGGCAGCATCATCAACATGGGTTCGATATCCGGCAGCGCGGTCAACGTGCCGCAGAAGCAGGGCATCTACAATACATCCAAGGCCGGCGTGGTGATGCTCACCAAGTCCCTGGCGGTGGAATGGGCGCCGTACGGCATCCGGGTGAACAGCCTGAGTCCCGGCTATATCCAGACGGAAATGGTGCTTTCCGGCATGTCCCACCTGTTCCCGGCGTGGCAGGGCCTGACGCCGATGGCGCGGCTCGGACTGCCGGAGGAACTGCGCGGGGCGGTGCTGTTCATGGCGTCGGACGCTTCCAGCTACATGACCGGGCATGACATGATCATCGACGGGGGTTACACGGCCCGCTAGAGAGGATGCGTCCTGAAGAGTTTGGATTCCGCCGCAACGAACCGTTCCAGGTAGCCGCCGGGGTTATGGAACGCGGCGATGTCTTCCGGCAGGGGACGGACTTCCCGGCCGGCCGAGACCAGGCCGGAGGTGAAGTCGTCGATATCGAACGGCCGGCGTTCATGTTTACATAACGCTGACACCCCGGCGGCGGCCGCGCCCAGCGCCGCTCCCTTGGTCTGCATGGAAATAACAGGCCTTCGCCAGATATCGGCGATGCGCCGCATGATGCCGGGGCTGCTGGTAGCCCCTCCGGTAACGTAGAGAGGGCTTTCCGATGCCGGGGCGAACGGCCGGGAATGGACGTAGACCGCGGCCAGGGAAGACTCGATGCAGCCGGCATAGTCCGGTCCGAGTCCCTCCGGAACGTCCTCTTCCCTCCATAGGCCGAAGCTGCCGGAGACGGGGAACGATTCCGTTCTCGGCTGCCAGAGGACGAGATGCTTCCCCAACGGCGCTTCCGCCAGCGCTTGCTCAGCAGGGGCATAGTCTTCACAGGAGAGTCCGTGCGATCCCCGTACCTGGTCCCAGACAAGGGCGCCGTTCGTGCGGCAGCCGAACATGAACGGCCGCCCGGCGCCGTCGTACATGGCGGAAGCCGCCCCGGTCATGTCCATGGTTTTTCCATCCGTGGCGACCATGTTGACGAAGCTTGTGCCGAGACTGAGGAGGTCGCCGGAGATAAGTACCTTGGACTGGGGGTTGTCACCGGAACCGGCAGCCACCAGGCATTCCTGGCTTAAGCCGTATTTGTCCGTAGAGTAACGGCATACCGTTCCGACCACTGCATCCGGCGCAGCGATGTCCGGCAACCGTTGCCGGAGGCCTTCCGCGCCGCCCGGCAAGCCATCCGCAATCGCTCTCAGACAGTCCTGGTCCCAGTCTTTCTTTACATAATTCATCAGGGACATGCCGCAGCCATTGCCGAAGTCCGCTGGGACGCGGGCGTTGCCAGTCAGGACGGCAGAGACGAAGTTGCCGAGAAGCTGTATGACAGCCGTACTGCGATAGACATCGGGAAACCGATTGGCCACATGCCTGATGACAATACCGGTGAACCGTAACTGGGCGTCCGAACCGGTCAGGGCGATCAGTTTATCCTTCCCGCCGACGCGCTCCCGGATGAAAGCGGCTTCTTCCCCGGTGCTCGATGTCATCCAGATCGGGGCGCGGTCGTAAGCAAAGCCGTCGCGGAGGAGAGTGGTGAGGCTGGAACCGGCTGCGGTCTCGCTGTTGAGCGCGACGAACAGGGAGCCTGCCCGGTCGTTGAGGTAAACATGGCCGTGCTGCTGTCCGGAGACATTGATGACGGAGATGTCTGCCATGTCGATGTCATGGCGGAGGTCGTCGAAGGTCGCATCGAGGGCGGCCAGGAACAGGGCAGGGGGCTGGTCGGCCTCACCTTCCTCCCGCGGTGGCAGGATATAGTCCGGCCCGATGCCAAAGCCGTTCAGCCGCGGGTCTTTCAGGTAATTGAGCGAGTGGGAGATGACGGCTTCCCTGCGGTCGATGTCCAGCACCGACGCGGAAAGGCTCTGCGTACTGAGATCGAGGCCGAGAGAAAGCCGTCTTCTGCTCATGGACTAGAACTCGATAACCGTTTTCACGCTCGTTGGCTTCGGATTGGCGGCGTAGTTGAAGGCCTCGATGCTGTCCGCGAATTTGTACCGGTCGGTGACCAGCGGCTTGATGTTAAGCTGGCCGGAAGCGACCAGGGCAATGGCTCTGGGGTACTGGTGGGCATACCGGAAGACGCTCTCCATACGGGCCTCCTTGGCCTGGGCAGCTACGATATCCACCGGCACAGGTTCCACCGGCATCCCGATGAAGACTACGGCCCCGCCGGGGCAGAGGGGATCGAAAATGTTCCTGATGGCGGCGGCGCTGCCACTGGCCTCGAAGATGATATTGGCTCCCCAGCCGCCGGTCAATTCGCTGACCCTGGCCGCGAGGTTTTCTTTTTTAATGTTGACTGGAATAATGCCAAATTTAGCAGCCAGCGCGAGTTTTTCTTCTATCATGTCGGCAATGATGACCCTACCGCAGCCGCCGGCCCGCGCCGCCAGCGCGGTCACCAGGCCGATGGTGCCGCAGCCCATGACAAGGGCGGCGTCTCCCGGCTTGATGCGGGCTTTCGTAGCCGCCTGCATGCCCACGGAAAGTGGTTCCATGAGGGCGCCTTCATCGTACCCCATGTTGTCCGGCAGCTTGAACGTGAACATGGCCGGATGCACCACGGTCTCCCGGAGGCAGCCGTGGATGGGTGGCGTCGCCCAGAACCGGACGGCGGGATCGAGGTTGTAGATGCCTTCCAGCACCGCCCGGCTTTTCAGGTCCGGGATGCCGGGTTCCATGCAGACGCGGTCGCCTTTTTTCAGGTTGTTGACGTTCTTGCCGGCCTCGATCACGGTGCCGGACGCTTCATGCCCGAGCACCATCGGCTCGTTGACAACGAAACTGGCGATCTTTCCGTACTGGTAATAGTGGACATCGCTGCCGCAGATACCCACGGTGTGCATGGCAATACGGACATCGTCGGGTCCGAGTTTTTCGTCGATATCGATATCGTCGATGGATAGATGGTTGGCTTTATGCAGGACTAACGCTTTCATGGAAGTACCTCCGGTTTACATTATCTCGAACTCGCCTTCGAGAGCTATTATTTCCGATGAATTCCCCACCATCACCTTGAACAGTCCCGGCTCGACGATAGGTTTCATGTCTTTGCCGGTAAAGGCCAGTTCCGCGGCGGGAAGGCGGAACTCGACCGTACGTGACTCACCGGGTTCGACGTGGACCCGCTCGAACCCCTTGAGTTCCTTGACCGGCCGGGTCAGGCTGGCAACGACATCATGGATGTAAAGCTGGACGACTTCGTCTCCGGCCGTTGAGCCGGTATTGGTCAGTTTGCAGGTTATCATGATAGCTCCGTCCGCAGTAGCCTTTTCCGGGGAAACGGTAAGGTCGCTCAACTCGAACGTGGTATAGCTGAGGCCGAATCCAAACTCGAAGCGGGGCTTAACGGAGCAATCGTAATAATCTCCCCAGAGGGACGAACGCTGTCCGGACGGCTTGTGCCCGTAGTAGGCCGGTACCTGGCCGGCATGGGCCGGGAAGGAGACCGGCAGCTTGCCGCCGGGGTTGTAGTTGCCGAAGAGGACGTCCGCCACGGCGGTGCCGCCTTCTTCGCCGGGCAGCCAGGCCTCGAGGATGGCATCCACTCCATCCGCTATCCAGCCGAGGGCCTTTGGACGCCCGTCCGCGATGACGAGCACGACCGGCGTGCCGGTTTCCGCAACGGCTTTGACCAGTTCCTCCTGGACGCCGGGGAAGCCGAGCTTGCAGCTGTCCCGCATCTCGCCGCTGGTGTACTCCGGAATCATCCCGGAGCTTCCGCCCATGACCATCACGGCAACATCCGCTTCCCTGGCGACTTTAACGGCTCCGGTAAAGCCTTCACGGGACTGGCTGTTCATGTCGCAGCCTTTAACATAGGTGATTTTCACACCGGCGGGAGCGGCCTTCCTGATGCCGGCGAGGATGCTGACGATGGGCGGTTCCGATATGATACCGGCGGCCATGTCACGGTCCTTGTAAACGGCCTCCGGTTTGCCGGTTACCGGGTTATTCGATATTTCGTAGCCCGCTCCGGCTGGGTAGGTATAATCGCCCAGCAGGTTCCTGAGACTATCCGCGTTGGGGCCGATAACGGCGATGGAGCCGATGTCCTTCTTCAACGGCAGGACATTGTTCTCATTTTTCAGTAAAATCATGGACTTGCGGGCGGCTTCCAGGGCGAGGCCGCGTTGTTCTGCGGCATCGAGTTCGATTGGCTTTCCTGTATCCACGAAAGGATTATCAAAAATGCCGAGCTTGAACTTGAAGAGGAGGACCCGGCTGACGGCGCGGTCGATGAGGGCCATGGATACCCGTCCTTTTTCTACCTGTGCCTTGAGCGGCCCGGCAAAGGCGTCGATCTTCGGCAGTTCCAGGTCGATACCGGCTTCCAGGGCCAGGGCGGCCGCTTCGCCGATGTCCTCGCAGATGTGGTGGACGGTGATAAGCTGGCCGATGGCGTAGTAATCGGAAACGACGAGGCCGTCGAACCCGAGTTCGTCGTGGAGGATGTTGGTCATGAGTTCCTTCGACGAACAGCAGGGAACGCCGTCGAGTTCATGGTAGGCGTTCATGACGGACATCGCCCCGGCTTCCCGGATGGCGCGGCGGAAGGGGTAGAGATAGACGTCCCGCAGCAGGCGCGGCGGGATGTGGGCGGGGGCGCAGTTCAGACCACCTTCGGAAAGACCGTGGCCGACGAAATGCTTGAGTGTGGCGGCGATGCCGGTTTCAGGGCTGTCTCCCTGTAGGCCGGTAACGTAGGCGATGCCCATGGCGGCGACGAGGAACGGGTCTTCCCCGAAGGTCTCCTCGGTGCGGCCCCAGCGGGGGTCGCGGGCGACGTCCAGTACCGGCGCCAACCCCTGGTGGATGCCGGTCGAGCGCATTTGTTTCCGTATAGTGGAGGTCATGGACTTGATGAGAGCGGGGTCCCAGGTGCCCGCCAGGCCGATGTTCTGCGGGAAGATGGTGGCGCCTTTGGTGCGGAAACCATTGAGGCATTCCTCATGAACAGCGGCGGGAATGGCGAGGCGGGTACTCTCCACGAGGAACTTCTGGATATCGTTGGCGAATCCGGCAAGTTCACTCGGTGCGAGGTCGGACGACCTGCCGATGGCGCTGATCTGGCCGATACCGTAAGGCATGACCTCAGCGGCACGGCGGGACGAAAAGCGTTGGCCTTCCATGACCGGGGGAGCGTAGATGCTGCTGAGCTGGGCTATCTTCTCATCCAGCGTCATGCGCGGGAGAAGGTCGTTCACTCTTTCTTCGGTAGAGGCTGTCCGGTCACGGTACTTGTCCACAACTCGTCCTTTCTCCCGAACTAATTGGGATACGGCAGCCGGGCATCGCAGACGGTACAGGACCGCGGGAGATGACACCGGCTCCGTTCAATACGTGTAACTTGTCATTGCAGCGGGGACGAGGCCCTACTCGTCCCGCCAGTTCCAGTCGCGGTTGCCCTTGAAAACGGCGGCGTTCATTTCGTTACTGAGGAAATTTAAAATGGAGCCCTGGTACCGCATCGCCATATTGTAGAAGAAGGTCGCGGTATCGCTGGTGTTCTTCAATTCTTCTTCCGTGGCGGCGAGATACTCTTTGGTATAAGTGAAAGACGAGTTGTTGAAGGGCATGCCCGGTTTCTGGTGGCCGGGGATGACGACCTCAGCGCCCATCTTTTCCAGCTTTTCAATGTCCCTGTACCATTGCCGGCGTTCTTCCGCGGTGATCTCGCAGGTGAAGGGGTGCGCCTGGTTGAAGAGCACGTCACTGCCGTAGAGAGTCTTGATGGACGGAATCCAGACAACGGTGTTGTATTTCAGATCGCCCATGATCTCGGGGAGGATTTCGATGCGTTTTCCTTCGAGTTCGAAGTAGTTATGGGAGAGCGGCTCGATGCTCACGGCCTTGGTGGGAACATTGGTCGGGCCGATGATATTCCTCCAGTGGTCGACCTTGCCGAACATCTGCTTGTTGATGGTGCTGGCGACCGCGGGCAGGGCGACGACTTTGGCTTCCGGGAAGGCCTCGACAATCGGGCCGAGCCCGAAGTAATGGTCGGGATGAGCGTGGGAGACATATATGGTCTTGAGATGCTTCCCGCTTTCCAGTATCTCAGCCGCGACGCGGTGGCCGTTGGACAGGCTCCACTGGGTATCGATGAGGGCGGCGTCCGTCTTCCCCATGACGATGACGGAAGCTACGGCAAAACCGCTTTCATCGCTGAAAAAAACTCTTGTCGATAGCTGGTCCGGCCCATGAGTGGTGGTGATGATTTCCATATACTTCAATCCTCCGATTTTGTTGTCAAATACGTACATCTTACCACAAGGCCGGATAATTCTCACCATTCGTCCGACTGCTAAATAAATGCCGCTACGGGCGGTGTTCTACACGGGGCCGCTTGTACCTTCAAACTTGCTGCTCTTCGGGCCAATTCTCATTTGCGGCGCCCGTTAAACCGCAACTGCAGGTCTTTGTCCCGGCGGCTTCTGGTCTTTACGACAAGGACCGGTGCAATGGGTGTCTAAGACTTTTTCCTGATTGTTAACAGTACCGGGTATTGCTATACTCGTATCAGTAATTACTTGGTGAGTAAGGGAAACATATGAAGAAGAAATGGTGGATCACGCTTTCCGTCATTGTGGTGGTATTGCTGGCCGTTTATTTCACCGCTGGGTATTTCCTCGGCAACATCCCTGTGGCTTCGACGCTGCTGGGTACGAACAAACCCAGGGACCTCGGCGTGGAAATGAGCATCGAAGCCGCTTACAAGGCTCTGGAGAACATGGATTATCCTACGACGGCTGAGGAGCTTCGGGCTATCCGCAACGATCCGTCGATCTTTACGACCGTCACGGGTACTCTGACCAACGAAGAAGCCTCGTCGATGCTGTCTACCGGGCTGGGAGACGACTTCCCCTTCCGCCTGACACAGATAAAGTTCGGGCCCGGCGGCAGCGTGGAAGCAGCGGGAGTACTGTACACGGCTGATTTCCAGGCTTTCCTCGGCGATCTCGGCGTATCCAGCGGTGTACTCGATACTGTCATGAGTTACGTCAAGAATGCGACGTCACTCAACTACTACATGAACGGGACCTGCAGCATCCTGAACAACCGCATCGACCTGCAGCTTGACAGCCTGCAGATAGGCCGGATCAATATACCGGAGAGTGTGGTCCAGGACAACCTGGGTTCCATCGGCAGTTATGTATCCAATGCCCTGACGTCACGGGGTTACAACATCCGGAAAATGACCATATCCGAGGGTAAAGTTGACCTGGATATGGACAGGCCGCTGGACAGCCTGGTGCCGTGGCTTGATTTCGTGCAGTATTAAGGAGAATGATATGAAACGAACGATTATTGCCGTACTGCTCATTCTCGTGCTCGTGGTTCCCCTGGCAGGCTGTTCCGAAGGGATGAGCTCCGACCAGGTGATGATGCTCATCGATGCCTGGCTGAATGGTTACGATCTCAACCTGCTGGACGGGACGGATGGTGATGACAGCGGCGCGGCGGACGGCGTCCTGCTCCGGCTGACCTATCCCGCCGGACGCAGCCCGAATGTCTTTACGACCGGATGGCTGTTCGGGGCGAGCTGCACTTACAAAGGCGAAGATCTATCAGACCAGGTCACGTGGAGCGGAACAGGTACGTTCAGCCCCGAGGTGGGCACCCGGTCACGGCCTTCTTTCAATGATGAAGGTTCCAATACCATCACACTGACCATCAAGATTGAAGACGAAGAGTATACCCGCAGCTTTAATGTGAACGCGGTGTCTTCCGCCCCATTCGCGGCTGTCGGTAGCCAATGCGTGTGTGACGCTTATGCGATGGGTTGCATCGCTTGTCCTCACACGGCGGTCGGGCCAATTCTCACGGGAAGCAGTCATGTTTTAATCAACGGGAAACCAGCCGCCAGGGTAGGGGACCGGGGGATCTGCGTAAATGCTTGTGGAGACCCCAACTACACGATCATTACCGGGGACTCCGATGTGCTGATAGACGGAAAGCCGGCCGCGAGGGTACGAGAGAGCCAGGTCCAGTTTGCCGGTGGTATTGGAGAAGTCATCCAGGGCGGTTATTAGCTTAACATTATCCGACACGAGGCGGGCCGAACCGGGTCTGCCTCGTGCCTTGTTTTTCGGTCTTGTATAGCGTACAATTTTAGAGTTGCAGGGGCAGTTAGCTCAGTTGGTTAGAGCGCTGCGTTCACATCGCAGAGGTCATTGGTTCGAGTCCATTACTGCCCACCAGCTTCCCATTTAGCCTTAGAGAAGATTGAGTTTCCCTATCTCAACTATCTTGCTCATTGATTTGGCGCCTGTTTTTTGTTCGAGTCCATTCACAATTCTAGGTATTCTGAGCCATAGAGACTCGTCCGAAAACCCTTTTTAGCCAGCAGCGGTTCCACTCACCGTATCGAGGCCTCATCCTTCGAACTTCGTATGTACTGCATGCCTCCTGGCGCGTTCGGTTCCGCCAATCAACCCAACGAACCGGAAGGCGGACGATCGTCGATTATCCTTAGAGTGCCACCGTTAGCCGGACCCGGATTCTGGGTGGTGCCGGTGTAGCTGGCGTTGCCGTCGACGTGGTAGCGGATCACGATCCCCCGCAGCCGGCAATAGCCAGCGCACCGAGGAATACGATGAACAGGATGAGGTATTGGCTTTTCACCTTGTCCTCTCCATATGGTTGTCATTGAAGTCACGCCAGTTCCTCGAACAAGTCTATAATGGTAGCCGGAAGGCCTTTTTTACCGGTTATGTATCAACTATCGGTCTAGTTTCAGTACAATGACTCATTTGGACTATTTTGCTGCAGCCCATTAGGTACCAAAATGATAAGAACCATTGATATCCAGGAGTCTAAATATGAGCAACTATGGAAAATATATCCTAACGGATCTTCACGGCCCAGAAGTAAGCCCCGAATTTGCCGCCGCGTTCGCCAAGGTCGGTAAACTCATCCTATGGATGGATGACAAAGTGGTGCCGGGGGCGTTCCAGATGAACTGCTGCTGGTATTTTGCTCCGACCAAACGGGGGCCGGGGGGTAGTCACGTTCATGACGTACCGGAAATCATCGGGTTTTTCGGCAGCGACCACGAAAACCCGATGGACATGGGGGGTGAACTGGAATTCTGGATGGAGGACGAACAATATCTCATAACAAAAAGCTGCATGATATTCGTGCCGGCCGGTTTACGGCATTGCCCGATTGCCCTGACCCGGGTAGACAGGCCCATCTTCCATTTCAGCGTGGTCACCAGCGGCCAGTATGTAGTGCTCGATGAAAGGAAGGGATGATAAACAGCCCGACCACTGAGACGTAAAAAAACGAGAAATACATCGTTACCAATACCAATTGATGCGTTACTCGATGGGAATGCTTTCCAGATATTTCATCAAGCTGGCCAGTTGTGTGCGGTTCTTGAGTCCGGTCTTCTCGAATACGCTTTTCAACTGGTTTTGAATGGTGAACGGGCTGGAATGGATGCTGTCTGCGATCTCCTTGTTCGTCCAGCCCATACCGGCATACCTGGCAACGACAGCTTCACGATTGCTCAATTTCACCTGGTTTACCATGATGCTTTCCGTGGTATTATACCGGCTGAGATCATTCATGACGACAATGAATCCAGGCTTCATCGTATCAGCATTCAGCGCCGGAAAAGTAAAATATTGTACGTGGTACCGATTCCGGGCGCCTGCATTTACTATCCTGTTATCATATCCCGGGTTGCCGCCATTGCTTCCAGCCGACCTTGCCAGGCGGGTGCAGTCCTGGATAACAACGTCGGGTACGGGTATACCGGAGAGATCGATATCCTCGGACATCCCGGATTTTCGGCCCATCATCATGCAAAAAATGGCGGCTTTGGAATTGCGGTACAGCGTCCGGAGATCGTTCCCGAGGAGGATTATTCCTTCGGGGAGCGATTCCAGCCACTGTTCACAGAGTTGCTTTTCATATAGATTTTTGGTAAAGATGTCGCCTACATCGATGGTATTCGCAATGTAAGGAATAAGCAGTTCAGCTTTGCGGACGTCATCCTCATCGAAAACGGGGCGCTGCTTGGAGCGCAACAGGGAAATAGCTCCCATGAAATAGGACTTGAAATAAATCCTGATGACCAGTTCGCTGAGAAGTCCCTGCGGCTGCAGGAAATCATAGTAGTACTTCTGCTTGACGAAACTCCCGATGGGCATGACATCTTCCGTCCGGAAAGCCCGTAAAATCGATTCCGATCCCAGTTCAGCCGGATACAGCGGATCAAATCTCCAGAAGTAATCAGCGTATCTTGACAGGAATGACGTATTGCCCCGAAGACTGAACGAATGCGCGATGTCAATTCCTGCTGCATGACCATCCGCGGGATGCAGGAATACAAGTTCGTCGCAATCGAATATCTTCTGGGTTTCAAGAAAAAACCGGTTGATGCCATCATCGTTCCCGAGTGGACTGGGGAACATTTGCATCAGGTTGATGACGTCATCGAATTTTCTATCAGCGTTCCCGTCCATGGTATTCCCTCTCGGGAGTTTCGGATGTGCGGCATTATATCAGTCAAAAAGTTGGATTGTCAAACTGAAGCTGACTTTTCAGGTGAATGTCTCGAAGCAAGTGACGAATACCAAAATAGCTGGTACGAGCTATTGCCGGTTGGAAACCGGCACAGTAGAGTCTAAATACCGGTTCACGATAGTAACCCTGCAGGAGATATGGTATGAACGCTACGGACTCATTTACTGGACTATCCCAGGCAGACCTCCTCCTATTTAACGGGAACATCGTGACGGTCGATCCTCTTTTCTCCATCGTCGGGGCGGTTGCCGTCAAATATGGCAGGATCGTAGCTACGGGAACGAACGATGACGTGAAAAGGCTCGCCGGCAAGCAAACCAGGATACTGGATTTACAAGGGGCAACGGTACTCCCGGGTATCAACGATACCCATTGCCACATGTCGGATTGGGCATTGACCAGGCCTCCTTTCAAGCTGGAGACCAGGTATCCTCTTGTAAGGTCCATCGCCGATGTTCTGGACATGGTGCGGGCACAGGTTAAGAATGCCAAACCCGGAGAATGGATACAGGGAGAAGGCTGGGACCAGGGTTATCTTGAGGAATGCCGGGCAGATCCTGGGCGCAAACCCGTTAAAGAAGATCTGGACAGGGTAGCGCCCGATAATCCGGTGCTCCTCGTCGAATATTCAGGACACCGTGCCTGGGTCAACAGCCTCGCACTGAGAAAGGCCGGGATCGATAAGAACAGTCCTGACCCGGTCGGCGGCATTATCGAGAAAGACCCGGCTACCGGGGAACTCACCGGACTTCTCTACGAGAAGGCTGCCTTTGCGGTCGGGAGAATGATTCCCGCATGGACCTACGAAGACAGAAAAGCCGCCATACCTAATGCTCTGGCTGAACTCAATTCGCTGGGAATCACCAGCTTTACCGATGCCGGCGTCGATCGGGATCGGTTGGCTGCGTACAATGATGTCTACAACGAGACTTTCCCTGAAAACAAGTGGACCTGCCGACTGAATGTATTGCTGTCGCTTGGGGGATTCGGTCAAAAACCACTGGAAACCGCCAAAGAGGCGTTGAAATATGTCGGGTGCCGCCATAATTTCGGGAATGAATGGCTGAGAATCAATGGCGCCAAGATCGTCGCCGACGGCATTCCGCCATTGAAAACAGCCTGGATGTACGAGGGTGAATACCTGGACGGGAGCACCGGAGGACTGACCATCGATGGGGCCTCACCAGAAGAACAGGAACAGACACTGCGAGACCTCATCAAGTTGATGCATGTTAATCGCTACCAGGTCGGTATCCATTGCACCGGTTCGCGGACCGCCGACGTCTGTCTCGATCAATACATCAGATGTATAGAGGAAGATCCCTGGGACGCCCGGCACTACACCATCCACAGCGATTTTGTCAGGCCAGAGACCATTGCCAGGGTTGCCGAATTCGGTAAGAGGACCGGATATGAACTCGGCATGAACGTCCAGTCGCTTATCAAATGGACAATCTCGAACCTGGTTGACTCCGTAGTCGGGTCTGAGAAATCGGGCTACGAATGGCCTCTCCGCCTCATGCTGGATAACGGGATACACGTCATGGACAGTTCCGATGCACCGGTTACGTATCCGGACTGGAGGAATGGCGTACAATCCGCGGTACTGCGCGAATCCAAAGCCACCGGCAAGGTCAGCGGGCCGGAACAATGCATCACAGTCCGGGAAGCGCTACGGAATTACACGATCAACGGCGCCTGGCTGGACCATATGGAGCACATCAAGGGTTCGATCGAACCAGGGAAATTAGCAGATTTCTGCATCATCGATCGGGACATTCTAAGTATCGATCCTCATGAAATCAGCAGTCTCAAGATACTGATGACCATTACAGGCGGAAACGTAGTCTACGATGCAGGGGTAATCTAGTCATCCAACAGGAGGCTTGGCAGCTTTGATTATCGGGATACCAAAAGAGATCAAAAATAACGAGTACAGGGTCGCCATGGTTCCTTCCGGTGTGAGGGCGATGGTCGAAAACGGCCATCAGGTATTGGTACAGAAATCAGCCGGTGAAGGCGCCGGTATTTTTGACGAGGAATATATTGCCAGCGGTGCGAGCATTCTGGATACAGCACATGAAGTGTTCCAGGATGCTGATATGATCATGAAGGTCAAGGAGCCCCTCAGCGAAGAATACAAGCTGCTCAGAGCGGGCCAGGTCCTCTTCACCTATCTCCATTTGGCTCCGGCCCCGCTACTTACCCGCGCGCTGCTGGAACAGGGCATTGTGGGGATCGCCTACGAAACCGTCCAACTGGATAATGGGTCTTTGCCGCTCCTGACCCCGATGAGTGAAATCGCGGGCAAGCTTTCGGTCCAGGTAGCGGCGCATTACCTGGAAAAAGAGAACGGCGGCAGCGGCGTCCTGCTGGGGGGTGTACCGGGTGTCAGGCCAGGGAACGTCGCCGTCATCGGCGGCGGGACCGTGGGACAGAATGCAGCCAAAATCGCTCTCGGGATGGGAGCCAATGTCACCCTGGTAGACCTGAGCCTGGATAAGCTCCGTTACCTCGATGATGTCATGCAGGGAAGAATTACCCTACTTGCCTCGAACTCACAGAACATCGAACGGGTGGTTGAAGCATCCGATGTGGTTGTCGGCGCTGTACTGATCCCCGGAGCCCGGGCAAAGAAGCTGGTAACCCGCGAGATGATATCGACCATGAGGAAAGGTTCGGTAATGGTGGATGTCGCCATCGACCAGGGCGGCTGCTTCGAGACCTCGGTGCCGACCTGCTTCGATGATCCCGTATTTATCGTCGACGGCGTCATCCAGTACTGCGTGGCCAATATGCCGGGCTGTGTCGCGAGGACATCCACCTTTGCCCTGACGAACGCTACCCTGCCTTACGCGTTAAAACTGGCGAACCTGGGATACGAAAAAGCGCTGGAGTTAGACCTGCCGCTCAGGAGAGGCCTGAATGTCTACAAGGGCAAGTTGACCAACGCGGCCGTGGCGGAAGCCGTCGATATCAGGCACGTTTCCTATGAATCGGCCGTAAAAGAAAGACTTGC
>CAZQQL010000027.1:0-32436 GCA_964595455.1 uncultured Dehalococcoidaceae bacterium | reverse complement strand
ATGGAACTCCACCTCGACCGCCGGCTCTCCGAACGGCGTACCTTCCCGGCCATGGATATCCAGCGCTCCAGCACCCGCCGCGAAGAACTCCTCCTCGGCGAAGAAACTCTCAAACAGGTCTGGCTACTGCGGCGCATGGTCAGCATCATCGCGTCCGATTCCAACAACTTCGTGGAAGCAATCGAGCGTGTGCTCGAACGGATGCGGAAGAGCAAGACCAACGCAGAATTCCTCGCCAGCCTCAATCGGGAAATGTAACCACAGAACCATTCCGATGAGAAAAACTGTCACCCTCATTGTTTCCCTGCTACTGGCGCTGACGGCGATTTTGACCGCCTGCGCCGGCGCGGGGAATACCACCGCCACTACCGACCTTGATTCCCTGCTGCGGGTAGTGCCGGCTGATTCGAGCCCTACGATCATGTATAATGACCTGGTTCTTCTCAGTGAGTACGGGGGCGTTGAAAAACCCGGGAAAGATGCATCCATCGAAATCAAAGTACCCTGGTGGTTGTCGTTCCAGGACTACGTCATGGCGATCCACCCCTTCCCTCTGTTCACCCAGGTCTGGGGTTTCGATATCACGGACGTTCGGGCTACCTTGAAGGTCTCCTACGGTTCTGCAAACGCATCTCTGACGGTATTGTATGGGGACATTGATACCGATGCTTTCCTTGCCACGCTGACAGCATACGGGTTGACCGTGGAGGAATACCAGGGATACCAGGTGCTGTACGGCCGGCCCCAAACCGGTACTGAATCCTATGATACCTACATGCCTATAGCCTACGGGGTCATCGAGGACGGCCGTCACTCCATGCTTCTGATGTCCGAATCAGCGACAGGAGGCATTGCGGCGGCCAGGGCACTTATCGAAAACGCCATCGATGCCTTCAACTCCGGTACTTCCATTCGCGACGGAGACAGCGCCGAAGCCAGGCTGCTGGGTTCTCTCGGGCGGCCCGCCGCCGCCACAATGACCACGGAACCGGTCCCGCAGCTCTCAGGAGACCAGGCAGCGGACATGGGGCCGGGCGTACTCCAGCCTTACGAAGCCAGGGCCATGACCTTGACCAGAGAAGGCGACCAGACCCATTTCCGGTTCACCCTGGCATACTCCTCGCCGGGTCCCGCCGCAGACAATGAGAACGTACTCAAGGGACGGCTTGAGCAGGGACGCAGCGTGACGCTCAACACGGAACTCAGCAAGGTATGGACGGTCAATAGCGTTGCCGCGGACGGCCCCCTGCTGAAAGCGGATGTTGTCCTGTCCAATACAGCCGTCGCAAAGAAATCCCTGTTCCGGGACATGGTTAACGCCCTCGATTACCGCTTCCTCTACGCCGGGGAAACCGGGTAAGCTTGAAGCCGGGCGACAAACCCGGTACTATATACAGTAATGATCAACATCAGAAAAACCTATCGTGAGATCAGTCCGGACCTGCTCTATGCCGAGGTGCGCGAATTTGCCTTGAAACAGGGACTGACCCTCGGGGAAAACCGCCAGGAAACCTACACGATGCCGGACCGTTCCGCGGACTTCATCCTGCGCGGCACGCTGACCTTCACCCTGAATGACAAGGAATGCCTGCGTGTGCACATCGTCGGGACGGCGCGGGAGGAAACCAAGCTCATGATGGACGCGGACGATACGGTCTTCCCGGAGGAAAAACTGGCCGCCCTCCAGAACGATCTTGACTTCATCTTCAGTTCAAAAGAGGAAGACTGACCGACTTCCTGGAGAAGCGCCCGGTCATACTCGAATAGCCCACCGCGGACGGCTTCTCTTCAGACGGCATCTCAAGACTACTCGAACACTTCCCTGATTAAGTCTTCTCGTCCTTTTCTTAACTCGGCTTTTGTGAACCTGGGTCTGTGCCGGTATTCGTCCACTTCTTTCCTGAGTTCTTCCATGATGGCATCTATACCCCGGCCGTTTGGTTGACGACCCTCCGGGACCGCCCGGCCGCCGCATTCCATGACATCTTCCGCAACATAAACCGGCTTGCCCGCCCGGACGGCCAGGGCAATTGCGTCGCTGGGGCGCACGTCCAGTTCCAGGGACCGCTTCCCGTCACGTAGCTTGACCACGCCGTAAAAATGTCTCTTCCTTCAAGGACTGGACGCGGACTTCTTCCACCTCGATATTAACCGTCCCGAGCAGGTCTATCAGAAAATCATGCGTCATGGGCCGTGGGAACGAGAAATCCCTGAGCCCCGTAGCGATGACCGATCCTTCACGTTCAGCCACCCAGATAGGCAGGAATTTCCTTCTCGCTTCGTCCAGGAGGATGAGCACGCACATCGATTGTTTTTCACCGTTTGGCGCCGGAACATCCTGTTTGACAACATCCGCGATAGTTACCCTGATCATGACGTGCCTCCTTCTTTCCGCTGGAACCATTTCGGGGTGGCGTACGGTCAGGCAGGTTTTCAGCCGCTGCCGGGCGCGGTGCAGCCCGACCTTCACGGCGCCGGCGGACTTGCCGAGTGCTACCGCTATCTCCGCCACGTTCAGCTCAGCCCAGTAGAACAGCAGCAGGAGGTCGCGGTCGGAGGGAGGAAGAGACATTACCGCTTCGAGGACTTGCCGGCTCTTTTCGCCGCGTTCGGCGAGACGTTCCGGGGTATCGAGAGATATGACGGAAGAAGGCTGCAAGCCCTCCAGGACGGCGTCAAGCGAAATACCGCCTCGTTCTCTGAGATAGCCCCGGCCGGTGTTCAGCACGATGCCGTACAACCAGCTCCGGAAACGGGAAGGGTCCCGCAGTTTCGGCATCGACCGCCACGCCTGGAGCAGGGCTTCCTGCACGATTTCTTCGGCCAGGTCTTCCCGCCGTACCAGCCGGAGGGACAGCCGCCGGGAGGCCGGTCCGTACCGCCGCGCCAGTTCCCCGAAGGCTTCCCGGTCGCCGTTGCACGCTAATCCAACGAGTTCTGCCTCGGTCTTGATTTGCGGCATATTTCCCGCGCTAACCATACACTATATAGTGGACAAAAGGAAGTAAAAGGTTACAGGGAAGATGATCAGTTTAACAACAACGGCAAGCCAGTACTTGCATTTTAACCTTTGAGTCGTGGTTTTGACTTTTGACCTTTGAGTTTTAACTTTCCCTACAACCCCTCAACGATCCGGTACATCTTCTCGTAGGACTTCTGGAAGTCCGGAGCGACCTCCGCCAGCTTTTCCTGGAGCTTCGTCATGCGTTTGGCAAACGTCTTCCTCCGCCGGTTGGTTACGAGCCTGAGCCAGATGGCCGTTTTCCTCTGGAAGAGCCGTTCGAAGTTCTTGGCCTTGGGCAGGTTCATCTGGATGGCAGCATAGAGGTCCGGGTCTTCCGAGAGGACGCTCTCAACCAGCGTCATCAGCACCTTGTAGGTGGAACTACCGGCGGCTTCCATCTGGCGGCTTTCACGTGCTTCCAGCAGGGTATCCGCGGTAACCAGGGCGATGAAATGTGAAAGCCCGAGAACGATGCTCATCAGTTCGTCGTGTTCGTCCGGGCTCATAAGAGAGACCCGTCCGCCCATTCCTTCCAGGAAGGACTTGAGGGTGTTCGCCAGGGCTATTTCTTCGTCATTGGTGGGTGTCAGGACGATGTTCTTGTTTTCCAGGCTCGCGGCGCCCGGCCCGAACAGCGGGTGCCCGCCGAGTACCAGGCCGTTGGTGATGTGCTTGTGCATTGCCTTGACCGGACTCACCTTGATGGATGTTATGTCAATTACCGACTGCCAGCCCTTGACGTACGGCCCGATGTAGCGGACTACCGGCTCAATGGCGGTCATTGGTACGGCCAGTATGATATAGTCCGCGCCGGTCACGGCAATCTCACTGGACAGGCAGAACGGCAGCCCGAGGCGCCGCCCGGTCTCCCGCAGGTTTTCTTCGTCGGTATCGGTCAGGATGACGTCGCATCCCGCGCTGTGCAGAAAAGAGGCCAGCCACCGCCCCATTTTCCCCGCCCCGCCGATGATGGCAACCCGCTTGTTCGTCATAAGCTGTTCATTCTCTCACACGTTTTTCTTACAGAATACAAAAAACCATCCCGGTAAGTCCAAGCTTGAATCTATTTGTGTAACAAATCAGGTAAGTACGTAAACCCTGTTCAGGACTATCGGTGAACGCCTAGGAAACCTGTTTCATGCGCGGGTAGGAACCAAGTATCTTGACGAAGACGGCATGCTCTTCCAGGGACTTCAGGGCCCCGGCGAGCATTTCGTCTTCCCGGTGGCCGGAAACGTCCATGTAAAAATTGTACTCCCATGGCTGGTGGCGGGTGGGACGCGATTCCAGCTTGGTCAGGTTGATGCCGCGGGAAGCAAACTCCCCGAGCGAATCGTACAGCGACCCCGGCTTGTGCTTGAGGGAGAACACGATGGACGTCTTGTCCGCTCCAGTCGGCAGGGCGTCCTCCTTGGAGAGCACGAAGAACCGGGTGAAGTTGTGAGGGTTGTCCTCTATTTCCTTCGCCAGTATGGTCATGCCGTAGATCTCGGCGGCACGGGCGGAAGCCACGGCGGCGCTGTCTTTCATGCCGCTTTCTTTTATCATCTTGACGCTGCCCGCCGTATCAGAGGACGGCACCAGTTCTGCATGGAGCTGCTTGAGATAGTTGCGGCTCTGGCCCAGCGCCTGGGGATGCGAGTAAATAAACTTAATGGAGTCCAGCGTCGTCCCTTCCGGGGCTATCAGGCAGTGGCTGATGCGCAGTTCGGTCTCGCCGCAGACCATGAGCGGGGAATCAAGGAGCAGGTCATAGGCGCGGGTGATGCTGCCTTCCAGGGAGTTCTCCACCGGCACGAGGGCGAACGGCGTCCGGCCCCGCTCCACGGCCTCGAAGACCTCGTCGAAGCTCTCACAGGGGATGCCTTTCGTGGACGGCCCGAAGAACCGGATGGCGGCCTCCTCGCTGTAGGCGCCCGGTTCGCCCTGGAAAGCCACGGAAACGCCCTGTATCTTGCGGCTGGCCGCCATGATCTGGCGATAGATGGTCTCCACGTCAGCGGGACTGATGCCCAGTTCCCGGGCCATGTCCCGCACGTGGCGGACGACCGTTTTTTCCCGCTCCCGGTCCTGGATAACCTGCCGGGTCTCCTGCTTGCCTTTGCCGATCTCGGTCGAGACGCGCTGGCGTTCGGCGATGAGTTCGACCACTCTCGCGTCTATTTCATCTATCTTTTTCCGGAGTTCTTCGATGTTCATGAAAGCACCTTCGGGATAATGCCGGAGCGGAGAGCGAAATCGGCCAGGGTGACGGCCATCATGGCTTCGACCACCGGTACCGCCCTCGGGACGATGCAGGCGTCGTGCCGGCCCTGTATCTTGATTGTTGTCTCTCTCATGCCGCGCACATCCACCGTCTCCTGTTCTATAGCAATGGAGGGCGTCGGCTTGACGGCTACTCTAACGACGAGCGGCATGCCGGTGGACATGCCCCCGAGGACGCCGCCGGCGTTGTTCGTCAGCGTCACGATGCGGCCTCCCTCAAACGAAAACGGATCGTTGTTCTCCAAACCTTTCATCCGGGCCGCGCCGAACCCCGCCCCGAACTCCACGCCCTTGACGGCGGGAATGGAAAATAACGCCTTGGCCAGGTCACCTTCCAGGGTATCGAAGAATGGCTCCCCGAGCCCGACCGGCAGCCCGATGGCAACGCCTTCAATGATCCCGCCGAGCGAATCTCCGGCTGCCCTGGCTTGAGTAATGGCAGCATCCATTTTGGCGGCGGCCTCGGTGTCGGCGCAACGAAGGTCATTCTTCGCACCGGCGCTTTTTGCGGTTTCAAATTCTATCGGTCGTGCGATGATGCCGCCAATCTCCACCGTATGCGCGGCGATCTCCGCGCCAATCTCGGCCAGCAGCTTCCGCGCCACAGCCCCCGCCATGACCAAAGCCACCGTCATGCGCCCGGAGAACATGCCGCCGCCCCGGTGGTCCGCGTTACCGCCGTACTTCATATACGCAGTAAAATCAGCGTGGCCGGGACGGAGGACCCCGGCCAGACGGTCGTAATCGCTGTCATCGACATCTTCATTCCGCACCATGAGGTTGATGGGGGCGCCGGTCGTTTTTTCCCCCAGCAGACCGGAGAGGACTTCCACCCGGTCCTGTTCAGACCGTGACGTAGCGGCGGGGCCTCCGGCAGGCTTCCGACGGTCTACGTCCTCCTGTATATCAGCGACCGTCAGCGCCAGTCCCGCCGGGCAGCCGTCGATGATGACGCCCACGCACTTTCCATGGCTCTCGCCGTAGACCGTGATAACGAATTCCCTGCCCAGGCTATTCATGCTGCTCCGCTTGAACGCCGACTGATTTCATGGCGTCCCAGAAATGCGGAAAGGTCTTGGCGACGCATTCGGCGCGATCGATAACCGGTTTAGCTACCTGTATATTGTTAAATATCTCGCCGCCCACAGCGGCCCCGAGCACGCCGAAGGCCATGGCGATGCGGTGGTCGTCGAAGCTGTCTATCACCACCGGTCCATGCTCTTCGATGACCACTTCTTTCTCGGCTTCCCCGTACGTCTCCTGTACCTTTTTGGCGGTGGGAAGGCCGATGATGGTCATGCGCTCCTGGGTTTCCGTTACCTCCACGCCGAGCCGCTCCAGCCCCTGTTTGACCGCCGCCACGCGGTTGGACTCCTTGATACGGGCGCGCTCGATGCCGGTCAGTACGGACGTGCCGTTGGCCATGGCGGCCAGGCAGGCCGTGGTCGGCAGCAGATCGATGCAGTCGGAAAGGTCCGCGTGGACGGCGCGGAGGGGCCGGCCGGTGACGGTCACGGCATTACCAGACACCCTCACTCCGGCGCCCATGCTGCGCAAGTGGTCGAGGATGGTCCGGTCTCCCTGGAGGCTGGACGAACTCAAATTATTGACGGTAATGCCCTCCGGCGACGCCGCGCCGAGGGCCAGAAAATATGAGGCCGAAGACCAGTCCCCTTCGATGGTGACATTGGCCGGCTGGTACGGCTGCGCGGGAATAACGAACCGGTCCACCTGGCTCTTGACGCCGATCCCGAACTTGCGGAGCATGGCGATGGTCATGAGGACGTACGGTTTGGACGCCAGCGGCGTTATCAGACGGATGCTGACGCCCTGCCGGGTCAGCGGGGCCGCCAGCATGACGGCGGAAATGAACTGGGAACTGATGTTGCCGGGCATGTTTGTCAGGCCGCCCTGCAGAGTGCCGCCCTCAACATTCACCGGCGGCGTGGTCTTGCCTTCGAAGTCAGCCCTGGCCCCGAGCTTGCGGAGCGACTCGATAAGTGACTTGACCGGCCGTTTGGAAAGCGACGGCCCGCCGACGATGCGGTGCCGGCCGGGTATGGCGGCACAGATTGCCGTGATGAAGCGGAGCGTCGTGGCGGACTCTCCGCAGTGGAGTTCCCTGTCCGAGGCATGGAGTTCGCCGCCGGTAACATGCCAGTTGTTCCCGTTTTTCCTGATTGTCGCTCCCAGTTGCCCGAGCACCCGGGCGGCGGCCTCGGTATCTTCGCTGACAAGCGGGTCGGTGATGATGCTCTCACCCTTGCTCAATGCGGCGCACATGAGGGCGCGGATGGTAAGGCTCTTGGATGTCGGAACGCTGACCGCTCCGTTTACATCGCTCTTGCCGACCATTATCTTCATATTTCTTCCAGCCTCTCGATGATCCTCTTCGCGACCCCGTCCGGTTTGAGCCGGGACGTCGCCACGGTGATGTCCGCCGACCGGCTGTAGAACGGCCGCCGGTACGCCAGTAAACGCTTGATGGTCGCCAGGCGGTCTTCACCCGCCAGCAGGGGGCGGGATTCGTCACCGGCACAGCGCCGGGCGATAGTTTCCGCCGACGCCGTCAGGCAAACAATGCGGCAAAACGTTCGTAACCGGTCGATGTTAATTGTAGTCAGAACCACGCCCCCGCCGCAAGCTATGACCGTGTTTTCCCGTCCCGTTATCTCTTTGACCGCCGCCATTTCCCGTTCCCGGAAGCCGATCTCGCCTTCCCGCCGGAACATCTCGGCGATGGTCATGCCCGCCCGCTCTTCGATGAGCGCGTCCAGTTCCAGGAAGTCTTTACCGGTCTTTTCCGCCAGCAGTCTGCCCACGGCGCTCTTACCGGTCCCCATGAAGCCGATGAGCGCGATGCTGGTTTTTTTCACCAGCCGAGTTCCTTCAGCACGGCGCTCCGCATGACGGCCACCGGCGGCGTTTGACCGGTCCACAGTTCGAACCCGAGAACGCCCTGCCAGACGACCATGCCGGTCCCGTCTACGGTCCTCGCGCCGGCGGCCCGGGCGTCCCGGATGAGTTTCGTTCCTTCCGGACTGTAGAGAACGTCACAGACCGCGAGGTCAGGACGTAGTAATTCAGCGGGCACGAGGCTGTTATTTGTATCCGGCTTCATCCCGACGCTCGTCGTGTTGATGAGGATGTCCGCCCGGGCTAGATTGGCTTCCAGCGAACCGGCGAGCAAGTTACCGTGTCTGACAGCCGAGCCGAGGGTAGTTTTCAAATATTCGGCCAGTTCCGCCGCTTTTGCCGCGTCCCGGTTGAGGATGGTGACGGAGCCTCCGTTCTTGACCAGGGTATAGCTGATGGAACGCGAAGCTCCGCCCGCTCCCAGAACAACAATGTTCTTTCCTCCCGGCTCGATGCCGGACTCGCGGAGGGACCTGAGGAAGCCTTCACCGTCCGTGTTGTAACCGCGAAGTACGCCGTTATCATTCACCACCGTGTTGACCGCACCGATGTCCTCAGCGGTTTTGTCCAGGTTGTCCAGCAGCGCCATGACCGCCATCTTGTGCGGCATGGTGACGTTGAAACCCCGGGCACGGACGGCCCGCAAACCATTCACCGCCGCCGTGAGGTCTCCTTCAGCGACTCTTAACGATAAATAGATGTAATCCAGTCCCAGTGCGGCGAAGGCGGCGTTCTGCATCGCCGGGGACACGCTCGCCGAAACGGGGTCGCCGATAAGGCCGGTCAACACGGTCTTTGCTGTAATAGTGTTCATCAGTCAGTTCCGGGTATAAATTTCATCAATGCAATACGAGGGTTTCGTAGATGCCCCTGAGTTCCCTGGCGGTTATCTGCCCCGGCGCGGACTCTTTCCCCTGCCCCGCCGATGCGAACGTGAACCAGGCCCCCGCCAGCGGGCTCAGGACCCGGGAGACCTGCCCGGTTTCGCCCATAGCAAATGATATTATCTTGGTGTCTGTCATCTCCCTGACCAGCCTCAACACGGTCAGGTTGTCTTCCATAGTACGAGCGGTCGTGACCACCTTGCAGATGTCAGCGCCAACTTCCCGCTGCCGGCGGACGATATCCCGGAGCCGCTCCAGCGCCGGCGTATCCTTGAAATCATGGAAAGAAACCAGGTGTTGAACGCGTCCTGCAGTCTCCTTCATCACGTCCCTCAGACCGGGTGCGGCGAGTTCAACGTCTATTAAGGAAGCGCCCAGGTCGATGGCTTTCAGCAGTTCGTTGGTCCGGGCGATTTCGGTCCCCGCCCATTTACCGCCTTCCGCGGCCAGGCGGTTGGTGGCTATCCAGGGCTTGCTGAGAAGGGGTACCAGTTCCGGCCATTTCTCGCCGATGAGGTCGATGCGCACCTCAAACAGGTCGGCGTATGGCTCAGCCGCTTTGACAGTATCCGCATCGCCGTTGACCAGCGCCACGCAGATGCGCGGCCTATCCCCAGCCACGGATGACCTCCTCGACGAGGGCCATGTCCACGTCTTCACTGACGAATGCATGCCCCAGGGCCCGGAGCAGCACGAACCGTACCCTGCCCAGGCGGACCTTCTTGTCCATCTTCATGGCTTCCAACACGGCCCGGCGGTCGATGTCCGGGAAATGGACCGGCAATCCCGCCGTGGCCAACAGGTCTTCCAGCCGGGCAACGTCTCCCGCCGGCAGGATGCCCATCCGCGATGAGAGGCGGGCCGCCGCCACCATGCCGAGCGCCACCGCCTGCCCGTGCTTGAACCTGAACTCGGAGACCGTTTCCACCGCATGCCCGATGGTATGGCCGTAGTTGAGGATTTCCCGCAGGCCCGTCTCGCGCTCGTCCTTGCCCACAACGTCCGCCTTGATGCGTACGTTGTCCGCCACTACCGCCTGGAGGATGGCCTCATTACGGGACAGGATGAGCGGCATGTTCTTTTCCAGGAACTCGAAAAAGAGCGCGTTCCGGATGGCGGCGTGCTTGATGACCTCGCCGAGGCCGTTAACGTACTCGATGTCCGGCAGCGTGCGGAGGGTATCGGTATCGGCGATGACGAGACGCGGCTGGTAGAACGACCCGATCATGTTCTTGTAGCCGGAGTAGTCGACAGCCGTCTTCCCGCCGACGCTCGAATCCACCTGGGCCAGCAGCGTGGTCGGCACCTGGACGAGCGGCAGCCCGCGCAGATAGGTAGCCGCCACGAAACCGGCCAGGTCCCCGATGACGCCGCCGCCAAGAGCAAAGACCGGCGTTGTCCGCTCGGCGGTAGCACGGGCCAGTTCCCCATACAATGTCTCCGCCGTTGTCAGCGTCTTGTGCGCCTCGCCCGGCGGCACGACGATGTCCGTCACGTCGAACCCGGCGTTGACCAGGCCGAGCCGGAGCGGAGCGGCGTGCAGATCATATACCGTGTCATCGGATATGATGACCGCCCGTCCGCCGTAGCCGAGTTCCTTCATCCAGAGACCGGTGCGTTCCAGCAACCCGTTCCCGATACGTACCTCGTAACTCGCTGCTCCCAGTCCGACATCAACTTTCTTCATTGCTGCCATTGTACCTTCATACGGCGACGGTTTCAAACCTCCGTACCCGGCGGCAGTCTTCGATGATGTCTTTCAACTCCTCCGGGTTCACCGTCTGGGCGGCGTCAACGAGCGACAACTCGGGGTCGGTGTGCGTTTCGATCATCAGCGCGTCCGCTCCGGCAGCCACGGCGGCCAGGCTTATGGACCGGATAAGGTCGCGCCGTCCCGTGGCATGACTGGGATCGACTACCACGGGCAGGAAACTCTCCTGCTGCAGGACTGGAATTGAAGCCAGGTCCAGCGTGTACCGGGTGTAACTCCTGCCCTTACCGAGCGGCAGTATGCCCCGCTCACAGAGCATGATGTCCCGGTTGCCCTCGGCGGCGATGTACTCCGCGAAGGAGAGGAACTCCTCGATGCCCGCCCCGAAGTGCCGCTTGAAAAGGACCGGCTTTTTCTTCCGCCCGACCGCCGCCAGCAGGTCCTGGTCGTACATGTTGCGCGTGCCGATCTGGAGGATATCCACGTACTCCGCCACGAGATCGACCTGGCTTTCGCCGCGGACCTCGGTGATGACCGGCATCCCGAAGGCGTCCCCGGCGTCCCGGAGCCAGGAGAGGGCTTCCTCGGCCTGGTCGCGCCCGCCGCTGCCGACGCCCTGGAACGAGTGGACGGAACTGCGCGGCTTGAAGATGCCGCCCCGCAGGACATGGGCGCCGGCCATTTTCACGGCGTCCGCTATTTCAAAGAGCTGGCGGCGGCTTTCCACGGCGCAGGGACCGGCGATGAACACCGGCTCGTCCCCGCCGATTTGCACGTCGCCAATCCGAATGACACGGCGACCGGGTTCCCCGCACTCCCGGGCATACTCGCGGTTGATGAGACGGTACGGTTTCTCGATTCTTTCAGCCTGCCTCACGCCGGCCAGGCGGGTAAACGCGCTGAAAGGCACGCCGGACTGGTCGCCGATAACGTTGACGACCGTTCCCACGGCGTTCCTTACGATGTCCGTGCGCAGACCGTACTTTCTCACCTCAGCGATGACGGCGGCTACGTCACTCTCCGATGCTCCGGGTTCCATGATGATCATTCGGGGTACTCCTTCTTCCTGCCTGGGCTGAATTTGGACAAATAAAAAACCCTCCGTTGGGGAGGGTTTCAGCTAATCTTGCCTATGCTATTGCTCTACGATGGTCTACGACGTATGCCAGAACCCTCCCGCGCGGTATTCCCGCCAGCTAAAATAATAGGCGTAAAAGCTGTAGCTATTGGAGGTGGTGTTCAGCAATTCGTTCAGCATCGTTTGATACTAGTATAAGGTCTGCCCCGGCAAGAGTCAATAGGTGAAACAGCGTATTTCTAAGATACCATAATCCCAATCATTGTTCGCGTATTATTTTAAGCAAATACTGGCGGTTTGCATACTATGTTCTTGATATGCTTACGCAATCTGCAAATAGGCCACAGACCAGGGACCGTCTGCCTCGACTTTCGCACTCCACTAGACTTCAATATAAAGGTCATCGCCGTCCACCGTCAGTGGGTAGCTGTTCAGATCGGACGCCTTTGCCCGGGTAGCCACTTTAAACATAACGCTGATGTTCTTGTACAATTTGCCATTGGTTACATCATACCGGGCTCCATGGACGGGGCACGTCACAATACTGTTATCCAGTTTCCCGGCCGGAAGATATCCATGCATATGCGTACAGATAGCGTCCACCGCATAATGATTGCCGGCTACGTTAGCTACCAGGACCTGTTTGTCTCCAACCGTGAATCCCCTCATCTGCCCTTCCGGGATATCACTTTTTCCGGCTATGCGTATTTTTGGCATATCGGGTTCCTTTCCCACACTGGTTTTCTGCTGGCTCCATTTTACACCATCACCGCCGTTTCTTCCTGTCAAGGTCCTGCGTCAAATTCATCGATTCGTCATGACATTAATTATTTGGGAACTCGCCAGGCCGCCGGCATAGTCTTTTACAGGGGGAAAATATAGGCGTGTCCCCGCGCCATTTTTGCTTCGGTGCCATGTTGACAGGAGGGGTACTTTTATGATAAATTTACTGTTTAGTGCTCGCATTTTAAGTGAGGGTGGACGGGCCGGTCCTGAACAGGCTCCGGTCTAGCACCAAATTTCTGGAAATGGATGAGTTCACGCTCATCCATTGCAATTGTATGGGGGGATAAAAGAGAATAATGCCCACGATTAATCAGCTGGTCCGTAAAGGGCGCCACACCGCCAAGAAAAAGGACAAGACCCCGGCGCTGGGATATACTTTCAACTCGTTGAAAAACCGGGTCGCGCTCGGCAAGAGCTGCCCGCAGAAGCGCGGTGTCTGCGTCCAGGTAAAGACGATGACGCCCAAGAAACCCAACTCCGCACTGCGGAAGATCGCCAGAGTGCGGTTGACCAACCACATGGAAGTCACCGCCTACATCCCCGGCGAAGGGCACGAACTCCAGGAACACTCCGTTGTGCTCATCCGCGGCGGACGTGTGAAGGACCTGCCCGGCGTGCGCTATCACATCATCCGCGGCGCCCTGGATACCAGCGGCGTAAACAACCGCAAACAGGGCCGCAGCAAGTACGGCGCCAAACGGGGCAAGAAATCTGAAGGTTAGATCATAAGAGGATAACATGCCAAGACGAGCCAGAGCGGAAAAAAGAGAGACCAGGCCGGACGCCAAGTATCGCAGCATTCTCGTGTCCAACCTCATCGTCAAGACGATGACCTGCGGCAAGAAGCGCACGGCGGAAAATATCGTCTACGGAGCGCTGGAGAGATTGGGCCAGCAGGTTTCCAAGGACCCCGTAGCGGCCCTGGAACAGGCCATCAAGAACGCCACGCCGCTGCTCCAGGTCAAGGCCCGCCGCGTCGGCGGCGCTACCTACCAGGTGCCGGTGGAAGTCCCTCCGGACCGCGGTCTCTTCCTCGCCATCAGCTGGCTGCTGACAGCCGCCCGGTCCCGCAAGGGCAAGTCCATGGATGTTAAACTGGCCGAGGAACTCACCGAAGCCTTCCAGGGGCAGGGCAACACCATCAAGAAACGTGAAGATACCCACAGGATGGCGGAGGCCAACCGCGCCTTTGCCCATTACCGGTGGTAACCAAGGAGTACTCAGATTAATACCGGGACCAAAATATCCAGACCAACCAGGACGGAAACAGCGGGAGCCAATAACGTGCCCAGAGAATTCCCCCTTGAAAATATCAGGAATATCGGCATTATTGCCCATATAGACGCCGGCAAGACGACCGTCACCGAGCGTATACTCTACTTTACCGGCGTGACCTACAAGATCGGCGAGGTGCATGAAGGCACGGCCGTCATGGACTTCATGGAACAGGAACGCGAACGCGGCATCACCATCAGCTCCGCCGCCACGACCTGTTACTGGAAGAATCACCGCGTCAATATCATCGATACCCCCGGACACGTCGATTTCACCGCCGAGGTGGAGCGCAGCCTCCGCGTCCTCGATGGCGGCGTCGTCGTGTTCGACGCCGTGGCCGGCGTGGAAGCCCAGTCGGAAACCGTCTGGCGCCAGGCTGACCGCTACAAGGTCCCGCGTATCTGCTACATCAACAAGATGGACAGGGTCGGGGCCAACTTTACCCGCACCGTTTCCATGATACAGACCCGTCTGCAGGCCAACCCCCTGCCCATCCAGATGCCGCTGGCGGCCGAAGAAAAGTTCGGCCTCGTCGCCGACCTCGTCTACAAACGCGGCTGGCAGTTCAATCCGGACCCGGACAAAGGCCCGGAAGAAGTCGAATTACCCGCCGCTGACCTGGACCGTGTGGAAGAAGCGCGGCAATCACTGATCGCCCACGTCGCCGAACATGACGACGAGATCATGATGGCCTACCTGGAAAGCCGGGAGGTTTCCGGCGAACAGCTCCACCAGGCGCTTCGCCGTATCACCCTGGCTAACAAGGGCGTACCGGTCCTGTGCGGCAGCGCATTGAAAAACATGGGCGTTCAGTGCCTCCTTGATGCTATCACCGATTACCTGCCTTCGCCGCTGGAAGTACCGGCCGTCGAAGGCATCAACCCGAAGTCTGAAGAAAAAGAACTCCGTGAAGCCAGTGACGAAGCACCATTCTCCGCCCTGGCCTTCAAGGTCGTTACCGATCCCTTCGTAGGACGTCTCGTCTATTTCCGTGTCTATTCCGGCCGTCTCAAGGTCGGGTCCCAGGTCCATAATCCGGTCAGGGGCAAGAACGAACGTATCGGCAGGCTGCTGCTCATGCATGCCAACCACCGTGAAGACATCGAATACGCTGATACCGGCGCCATCATCGCCACACTCGGCCTTAAAAATACGTTCACCGGAGACACTATCTGCGAATCTACCCGTCCCGTTATCCTGGAAAATATCAAATTCCCAGAACCGGTCATTTCCATCGCCATCGAACCCAAGACCAAAGCAGACCAGGACAGACTCGGTGAATCACTCGTCAAACTTACTGAAGAAGATCCCACCTTCAAAGTCACTTTCAATGAAGAAACCGGTCAGACCGTTATCTCCGGCATGGGCGAGCTTCACCTGGAAGTCATCGTCAGCCGTCTTATCAGCGAGTTCCGCGTCGGCGTCATCGTCGGGAAACCGAGAGTCGCCTACAAGGAAACCATTACCCAGTCCGTTCATATCGACAGCCGCTTCGTCCGGCAGACCGGCGGCCGCGGCCAGTATGGCCACGCCACGCTGGACTTCGAGCCGCTCGAGCGCGGCAAGGGCTTCGAGTTTGTGGACGCCATCCGCGGGGGCACCATTCCGCGCCAGTATATTACGCCTGTCCAGCAGGGCATCAAGGAATCCATGGAGACCGGCGTCCTCGCCGGCTACCCGGTGGTAGACATCAAGGCCATCCTCGTGGACGGCTCCTACCACGAAGTTGATTCCTCGGAAATGGCCTTCAAGATGGCCGGCTCCATGGCCCTGCGTGACGCCGTCAAGAAAGCCAAACCCATCCTCCTCGAGCCGGTCATGAAGCTCGAAATCGTCACACCGGAACAGTTCCTCGGGGACATTATCGGCGACCTCAATTCCCGCCGCGGCCACGTTGGCAAGATCGATACCCAGAACGACATGTACATCATCGACTGCCTCATCCCGCTGGCGGAGACATTCGGGTACGCCACGCGGCTCCGCTCCCTGACCCAGGGCCGGGCTACCTATTCCCTGGAATTCCACAGTTACGAACAACTCCCCACCGAGTTGAAAAATGAAATAGTAGAAAAAGCTGCAGGCAGGAAATATGGCTAAACAAAAGATCCGTATCAAACTCAAGGGTTTCGACCATCGCGTGGTCGACCAGTCATCGCGGCAGATACTGGAAGCGGTGGAAAGCACCGGCGCCGTGGCCGTGGGACCTATCCCGCTGCCCACCCGCATCCAGAAATTCAGCGTTATCCGCTCGCCGTTCATCGATAAGGACTCTCAGGAGCAGTTCGAGATACGGACGCATAAACGGCTCATCGACATCATCGAGACCACCTCCAAGACCATCGATGCGCTGACCAAGCTGAACCTGCCTTCCGGTGTGGAAATCGATATCAAGATATAAAACGAGAATCGGTGACAATATCATGATTGAAGGAATTATCGGGAAAAAACTGGGCATGACCCAGGTGTACGGGGACGACGGCACTTCCCAGGCGGTGACCGCCATCGAAGCCGGCCCCTGCACAGTCATGCAGGTCAAGACCATCGAGAAGGACGGCTACCAGGCCGTGCAGCTCGGCTTCGGCGTGAAGAAAGCCGCTTCCCGCCGGGGGAAGAAAGACAAGGCCGCACCGCCGCGGTACCGGCGTGAATTCGCCGTGGAAGCGGGCGATGCCATGGAACCCGGCCAGAAGATCGATGTCAGCCTCTTCAAAGCCGGCGATGCGGTGGATGTGACCGGCATATCCAAAGGCAAGGGCTTTGCCGGCGGCGTCAAGAGACATCATTTCAACGGCGGTCCCAAGACCCACGGCCAGTCAGACCGTTTCCGGGCTCCCGGCTCCGTCGGGGCCGGTACAACACCCGGCAAGGTCTTCAAGGGCATGCGCATGGCCGGGCATCTGGGCGCTGACCGCGTGACCGTACCTAACCTCACCGTTGTTCAGGCTGACGTGGAACGGAACATCCTCTTCGTCAAAGGGGCCGTCCCCGGCGCCACCAACGGGCTGGTACTGATACGTAAGTCCACGAGGGGGAGGTAGTAAGGTGCAGGTTCCAGTTTATGATCTGACCGGGCAGGAAGTCCGGAAAATAGAAGTGAATGACAGCCTTTTCGGTACTCCATTCAATGAAGCTATCGTGCACCAGGTGATGGTCGCCCTCCAGGCCAATGCCCGCCAGGGGACCTCCGCCTCAAAGACACGCGGCATGGTCAACGGGAGCACCAAGAAATTATACCGCCAGAAGGGCACAGGCAACGCCCGCGCCGGCTCCAAGAAATCACCGCTGCGGCGCGGCGGCGGCATCACCTTCGGGCCTCATCCGAGGGACTACCGCCAGAGCGTCAACAAGAAGATGCGGCGGCTGGCGCTGCGCTGCGTCCTCTCCGCCAAGATCGGGGACGGCGAACTGAAGGTACTCGACGGTTTTGACTTTGCCGAACCCAAAACCAGCAGGATGGCCGAAGCTATGACCGCCCTCGGCGTGGACAATTCGGCCCTTATCGTCACCCGGGAACCGGAGATCAACGTCATCAAGTCCGCCAGGAACCTGCCGAAGGTCAAGACCACCCCGGCCGGCGTGCTCAATATCCTCGATATACTCGGGCACAAGTCCGTCCTCATGACGGAAGACGCCGTCCGCCTGGCGGAACAACTGTGGGCCAACGGTTCCACCGAAGGGGGAGAATAATGCATCTGTACGAGGTGCTGCGCCGCCCGGTCATTACGGAAAAAAGCACTGAACTCGCCGGCAGCAACAAGTATGCCTTCGAGGTTGCCGACGGCGCCAATAAACTGATGATCAAACAGGCCGTGGAAGCCGCGTTCAAGGTCTCCGTGACCGGCGTGAACGTGATCACCATGAAACCCAAATTGCGGCGCATCGGCCGGCGCCAGGTTATGACATCGCCATGGAAGAAAGCTATCGTTACCCTGAAAGCGGGCGACAAGATAGAATTCTTCGAGGGCGTCTAGGAAAAGGGGGTAGCTGAGTGGCTCTGAAGATTTATAAACCGACGTCCCCGGGCAGACGGGGCATGAGCGGCTATACCTTCGATGAAATTACCAAAACGGAACCGGAAAAGTCGCTGACGTTCTACAAGAAGCAGAGGGCCGGCCGCAACAACCGCGGTAAGGTCACCGTACGCCATCGCGGCGCGGGCGCCAAACGCCTGATCCGGACGATTGACTTCAAGCGTGACAAGATCGGCGTGCCCGGTAAGGTCAATGCGATCGAATACGATCCTAACCGCAGCGCGCGTATCGCCCTCATCTTCTACGCGGACGGCGAAAAACGTTACATCCTGGCACCGGTCGGGCTCAACGTGGGTGATACCATCATGTCCGGCGAGAACGCGGAGATCCGCCCCGGTAACAACCTGCCCATGCGCAATATCCCGTCCGGTTCGGAAATCCATAATATAGAAATGAACCCCGGCAAAGGCGGCCAGCTGGCCCGCAGCGCCGGCAACTCCGCCCAGTTGATGGTCAAGGAAGGCGAGTTCGTCCTGCTCAGGATGCCCTCCGGAGAGATCCGCCGCATCCGCAGCGAATGCACCGCCACCCTCGGCCAGGTAGGCAATGTCGAACACCAGAACATCAACCTCGGCAAGGCCGGCCGCAAACGCCACATGGGCTGGCGGCCCAGCGTGAGGGGTACCGCCATGACCCCGCGTGACCATCCCCACGGCGGCGGCGAAGGCCGTTCCCCCGTCGGCATGCCCGGTCCCAAGACCCCCTGGGGCAAACCCGCCCTGGGATACAAGACCCGCAAGCCCAAGTCTTCGGACCGGATGATCGTGAAACGCCGGAAGTAGTGAGGTAAACAGGAAGTATGTCAAGGTCAATTAAAAAAGGGCCGGCAATCGACCCCAAGCTCGTCAAGAAAGTCGATGCCATAATACGTTCGAACAAGAAGACCGTCATCAAGACGTGGGCAAGAAGCTCGACGATCCTGCCGCAGATGGTGGGTCTGACCTTCGGCGTTCATGACGGGCGGCGGCACGTGCCCGTTTACGTTAATGAAAATATGGTCGGTCACAAATTTGGCGAATTCGCTATGACCCGGACGTTCCGCGGCCACGGCGGTAAATCAGAGAAAGCCCAGGTTAAAAAATAAGCTGGAAATAACCTGAAACAGGTGCAGTAACGTGGAAGTAAGAGCCATTCAGAAAGATACCGGAGTACCCGCCAGCAAGGTCCGGCCCCTGGCCAACCTGATCAGGGGTAAACAGGTGGAGACTGCCTTGACAATGCTCAAGTTCATTCCCACCCCCAAGGCCAAGCTTGTCGCCAGGGTACTACAATCAGCAGCGGCAAACGCTGAGAACAATTTTCAGATGGACCCCGCAGACCTGAAGGTCGTCAAAGTCTACGTGGACGAGGCAACCAGCCTGCGGCGGTACCGCCCCCGCTCAAGGGGACGGGTAAGCCCGGTCAGAAAACGGTCCAGCCATATTACAGTCGTTGTTGCCGAGCAGGAGGGTTAATTGGGTCATAAAGTTCACCCGACAGGTTTTAGAGTAGGAGTCATCAAGGACTGGCAGTCCAAGTGGTACAGCCAGGCTCACTACGGTGAGTTCATCCGGGAAGACTACAGGCTCCGTGAGGTCATCAAGGCCAAGTATGCGGAAGCCGGCATCTCCCTGGTTGAGATAGACCGCCAGGCCAAGGATGTCACCATATCGCTGCACACGGCGCGCCCGGGCATCGTCATCGGCCGCGGCGGGCAGCGCGTGGATGAGATGCGCCAGTTCCTGGAAGGCATGATCAACAAGAAGATCCGCCTCAACATCCAGGAAGTCCGCCAGCCGGAACTGGACGCCTACCTCGTCGCGCGGTCCATCGCCGAACAGATCGAGCGCCGCGTCGCCTACCGGCGCGCCATGAAACAGGCCATGTTCCGCACCATCCAGGCGGGCGCCCGCGGCATCAAGGTCAGCTGCGCCGGCCGTCTCGGCAACGCGGAAATCGCCCGCCGGCAGACTTCCCACCAGGGGCAGGTACCCCTGCATACGCTGCGGGCGGACATCGATTATGGATTTACTGAAGCGCATACCACCCTTGGACGCATCGGCGTCAAGGTTTGGATCTACAAGGGGCAGGTACTGCCGGAAATGAAGACTACTGAAGCTCCGGCTGCGGCCGCTGAACCGGCCGCCGAACCCGCCGCAGACGCTCCGGCCGCCGTGGAACAACCTGCAGCCGCCGCCGCAGTCGAAGAAAAGCCCAAGGCTCCGGCTAAACCCCGTGTCCGGCGCGTCACCCGGACGGCGGAAGCCGCCACCCCCACCGCGGATGCGGATGATACCGGCCAGGAGACCGGTAGCTAGAAGGCATAAAGAAGAGGGATTACCATGCAACAGCCTAAGCGTGTTAAATACAGAAAGGTACAGCGCGGTTCGCGCCGCGGCAAAGCCAACAGCGGCAATGTCGTCAGCTTTGGTGATTTCGGCCTTCAGGCGCTGGAATCAGCGTGGGTGACCGCAGCCCAGATCGAGGCCGCCCGCCGCGCCATTACCCGTTACATCCGCCGCGGCGGCAAGGTCTGGATCCGGGTATTCCCGGACAAGCCTGTTACCAAGAAACCCGCCGAGACCCGGCAGGGCAGCGGTAAGGGCGCTCCGGACCACTGGGTAGCCGTGATCAAGTCCGGCAAGATGATGTTCGAGATGGCCGGGGTGGGGGAAAATGTGGCCAAAGAAGCTATCCGCCTGGCGGCCCACAAGCTTCCCTTGAAGACGAAGTTCGTCCTCAGGGAGACCAGCGCTGTTGCGGCTGAAACGGCAAATAGGGAGTAGCACCGTGAATCTGAAGGATGTACGCAATCTCAGCACCGCTGACTTGAAAAAACAGCTTGAAGAAGCCCACCAGGAGCTATTCAACCTGCGGTTCCGCCTGACGACCAAGCAACTGGTGAACCACCGTGAATTGCGGCGGGTAAGAAAGAACATTGCCCGTTACAATACGCTCATCGCCGAGCGGGAACTGGGGATAAGGTAGGCAACAGATGGAAAAACTTGAACGCAAGACCAGGCAGGGGACCGTTATCAGCGACGCCATGGACAAGACCGTGATCGTCGCCGTGGATACCCCCAAACGGCACCCGCTCTATGATAAGAACATCAAGCACACCAAGAAATACTACGCGCATGATGAAAAGAACGAGTGCAAGACCGGGGATACGGTCCTCATCATCGAGACCCGCCCGCTCTCCAAGCTCAAGAGATGGCGCGTACGGCAGATCCTCGTCAAGGGAGAAGTCGCCGATATCAAGCCAAGTGAAATTACGACTTAGGATGTTGGTGAAACAGCCATGATTCAGATGCAGACAAGACTCAAGGTAGCAGATAATACCGGCGCACGGGAAATTATGTGCATCAACGTGCTGGGCGGCACCCGGCGCAAGTATGCCTACGTCGGCGATATCATCATCGCTTCCGTAAAACGCGCCATCCCCAATGCCAACACCAAGAAGGGAGACGTCGTCCGGGCCGTGGTTATCCGCACCGCGCACCCCTACCGGCGTCCGGACGGCTCGTACATCAAGTTCGATGAAAACGCCGCCGTTATTTTGACGGATAAAAACGAACCGAAAGGCACCCGCATTTTCGGTCCGGTGGCCAGGGAACTGCGTGACAAGCAGTATACCAAGATAGCGTCCCTGGCGCCTGAAGTTCTTTAAAAGGCAGTAGTGGTATGAAAATCAGGAAAAACGATAACGTACTCGTTATAACCGGCAAAGACCGGGGCAAGAAGGGCAAGGTCCGCTTTGCTTACCCCAAAAAGGGCCAGGTTATCGTGGAAGGCGTTAACTTCATCAAGAAGCACTCCAAGGCGCGCGGAGCCGTACGGCAGGCCGGTATCATCGACCTGGAAGCTCCCCTGGATGTGTCCAACGTCATGCTGGTCTGCAGTAAATGCAATAAACCAACCCGCATCGGCGTTCGCCGGCTTGAAGATGGCGGCAAGGTCCGTTACTGCCGTTCCTGCCAGGAGGTCATCGACTAATGGTCAGACTCAAGGAAAAATATCGCAAGGACGTCGTGCCACGCCTCATGGAGCTGTCCGGCTTCAAGAACGTGATGCAGGTACCGCGCCTGGAGAAAATCGTTGTTAATATCGGCGTAGGGGAAGCCCTTTCCAACGCCAAGGCCCTGGAAAATGCCCAGGGAGACCTGGTGGCTATCGTCGGGCAACGCCCGGTCATTACGCGCGCCAAGAAGTCCATCGCCGCCTTCCGCCTCCGTGAAGGTAATCCCATCGGCCTCAAAGTGACCCTCCGCGGAGACCGGATGTACATCTTCCTGGACAAACTTATGAACGCCGTGCTCCCCCGTATGCATGAATTCCAGGGCGTTTCCCGTGATTCGTTCGACGGACGCGGCAACTATACCCTGGGTATGAAAGAACAGATTTTGTTCCCGGAAATCGACTATGACAAGGTCGATAAGGTCCGCGGCATGGAAATCTGTATCGTCACCAACGCCACGACTGATGAAGACGGCAGGAACCTGCTGGAACAACTCGGCATGCCGTTCATCAAAGATGGAGAGAGTTAGACATGGCCAAAAAATCGCTCGTCAATAAGGCCAACCGCACGCCCAAGTTTTCCACCCGGCAGCACAACCGCTGCAAGCTGTGCGGCAGGCCCCGTGCCTATATTCGTAAATTCGGAATATGCAGGATATGCTTCCGGCAACTGGCGCTGGCGGCGCAGCTACCGGGAGTAAGGAAGTCCAGCTGGTAGTCTCTGGTAGTCTAATAAAGGAAATTGTAGTATGACAGTTACAGATCCAATTGCAGATATGTTGACCCGGATACGTAATGCCATCATGGTGCGCCATGACAGCGTGCTGGTTCCTGCGTCCAAGATTAAACTCGCCGTCGCCAGGATTCTCAAAGAAGAGGGCTTTATTTCCGATTACGAGGTTATCAAGGGTAAGCCCCACCGGGAGATCAAGATAATCCTCAGGTACCTGGAAAACAAACCGGCTATCTCCGGCCTCAAACGCGTCAGCAAACCGGGCCTGAGGGTCTACGTGCAGAAAAAGGAGATCCCGCGGGTCTACGGAGGCCTCGGCATCGCCATCATTTCTACGTCCAAGGGTCTCCGCACCGGGCAGGAAGCCTGGCGCCAGGGTTCGGGCGGCGAACTCCTGTGTTATGTATGGTAAACCAGTTCTGGAGTGAAGTGTAATGTCAAGGATAGGAAAACTGCCCATCGCCATACCTGCCGGCGTTCAAGTGGATATCGACGGCAGTAAGGTCACCGTCAAAGGCCCCAAAGGCGAACTGAGCCGTACGGTGAACCCGGATATGATATTGAAATTGGAAGACGGTACGCTTACCGTGGAACGCCCGAGTGAAAGCAAGAAACACCGCGCTTACCACGGCCTGACACGTACGCTCATCGCCAATATGGTCCACGGTGTATCGCAGGGATTCGAGAAATCGCTGGAGATCGTCGGCGTGGGTTTCCGCGCTGAAAAAGCCGGCGAGAAACTCAACCTGCGGATGGGTTTCTCCCACCAGGTGGAGATTTCTCCCCTTCCCGGCATCTCCTTCGATGTCGAAGGCAACAACAAGATCAAGGTCAAGGGGATCAATAAAGAAGACGTCGGTGAAATGGCCGCGGAGATACGGGCCGTCCGCCCGCCCGATTCCTACAAGGGCAAGGGCATCCGGTACGCCGGAGAAGTGGTCCGTCTTAAACCCGGTAAAGCCGGCAAGGTAGCGGGCAGGTAATATAACGATGAAATCTACCAGAGAAGCAAGATTGAGAAGACATGCCAGGGTCAGGCAGAAGGTCACCGGCACCGGCGCACAGCCGAGACTGGCCGTGTACCGCAGCCTGAACCATATCTACGCCCAGGTCATCGATGATACCGAAGGCAAGACGCTCGTTGCCGCCTCCACGCGGGACGCAGACGTCCAGGAAGCCCTGAAAGACAAGGACAAGAAAGGCCAGGCGGCCGCCACCGGCGAACTGCTGGCCAAACGGGCCCTGGAAAAAGGGATTACCCAGGTATCTTTCGACCGCGGCGGGTTCCTGTACCACGGACGCGTCAAGGCGCTGGCCGAGGGTGCACGTGAAGGCGGATTGAAGTTCTAAGAGAGGGTCCCATGAAACAACCACTTAGCCAGATAGATGCTAGTGAACTGAATCTTAACGATAAGCTGATCGATGTCAACCGCGTGGCGAAAGTCATGAAGGGCGGCAAACGCCTGCGCTTCAGCGCCCTCGTGGTGACCGGCGACGGCGAAGGCCATGTCGGACTGGGCATCGGGAAAGCCAACGAAGTCCCCACCGCCATCAGTAAGGGCGGCGCCAAGGCCAGAAAGACCCTCATCAAGGTACCGCTGAACGGGAGCACCATCCCGCACGAGATCATGGTCGATTTCGGCGCGGCCAGGGTCCTTCTCAAGCCGGCGGCCCCCGGCACCGGCGTTATCGCCGGCGGCAGCATGAGGGCCGTCCTGGAAGCCTGCGGCATCAAGGACATTCTTTCCAAGTCCCTGGGGACGTCCAACCATATCAATATCGCCAAAGCGACGATGCTTGCGCTCAGCCAGCTCAAGTACCCGAGCGAAGTCATCGCCAAACGCAAGGCCAACCTGAACACCGGGGAGGTAACGTCCCATGAGTAAGCTCCGCGTTACTCTGATCAAGAGCAGCATCGGCTACGAGAAAAGCCAGAAGAGGACGCTGAAATCCCTGGGTTTTCACCGGTTGAACCAGACGGTTGTCCATGAAGACTGTCTCTCCATCAGGGGCATGATTAACAAAGTACGACACCTGGTCAAAGTGGAGGAAGAAGTTGGTTAAGCAGAATAACATCAGCCCTGCCGCCGGCTCACGGCGGCCTGCCAAACGGGTCGGGCGCGGTCTGGGCAGCACCGGTACCTTTTCCGGAAGGGGCTGTAAAGGCCAGAAATCACGCGCCGGTTACAAGATACGTCCGGGGTTCGAAGGCGGTCAGCTACCGCTCATCAAACGCCTGCCCCGTAAACGCGGTTTCACGAACATTTTCCGCGTTGAATACGCCACCGTCAGCGTCGGCATCCTCAATGTCTTCGAAGCCGGGACGGAAATCACTCCCGTCACCCTCTGGGAAGCAGGCGTACTCAAGAACCTGAATAAACCCGTTAAAATACTCGGCGGTGGAGAGATCGACCACGCTGTGACCGTCAGGGCGCACAAGTTTTCTGATTCCGCCAAAGCCAAGATTGAAGCCGCCGGCGGCTCCGTCGAGGAGGTAGCCAATGAAGCAGCGCTCGAGTAGACCACGACTGCTGCAGGCTATGATTGATGCATTCAGCCTGCCGGACCTGAGAAGAAGGATCCTTGTCACTATCGGCATCCTGGTAGCGTTCCGCTTCATCGCGCACGTACCGCTGCCTGGCGTCGATCCCGATCAAATGCGGAGCCTGTTCGATAGCAATGCGCTTCTCGGTATGTTGAACCTGTTCAGCGGCGGCGCCATGCAGGACTTCAGCGTAGCCGCTATGGGCGTTTACCCGTATATTACCGCCTCCATTATTATGGTGCTCCTCGTGCCGGTCATCCCCCGCCTCCAGGCCATATCCCAGGAGGGTGAAGGCGGCCGCAACAAGATTAACCTGATTACCCACTGGCTGACCGTACCGCTTGCCGGACTCTCCGGTTACGGGCAGCTCGTCTTGCTCCAGAATGCCGGGGCCGTGGCGCAATCCACTCCCCTGGTAACGGTAACCATCGTTGTCTCACTCATGGCCGGAACGATATTCCTCGTTTGGCTGGGTGAACTTATCACGGAATACGGCATCGGTAACGGCATTTCCATAATCATCGCCGGCGGTATCGTCGCCGGTTACCCGCAGCTTATCCAGCAGGGCTACCTGAGCGGACAGACGAATGTCACCGGGCTTATCGCCTACATCATCATCGCCCTGCTGACCATCGTGCTGATCGTCATCTTTACGGAAGCCCACCGGCGCATCCCGGTGCAGTATGCCAAGAGCGTGTTCCGCGGCGGCCGCATGTACCGGCAGTCCGGCTCCACGCATATCCCGATGCGCGTCAACAGCGCCGGCATGATCCCGCTCATCTTCGCTATGTCCGTCATCATGTTCCCGGGCATCGTGGCCAGCTACTTCATGAATGCGGACGGCACCGGCTTTGCCGCTACCATTTACCGGTGGTTCAGCCCGAGCATGGACCTGCCCGGCGGCCTGTTCTACTGGGGCGCCTACTTCCTGCTCTCCGTAGGTTTCACCTTCTTCTACACCATGGTCACCTACCAGCAGCAGGACCTTCCCGGCACCCTGCAGAAACAGGGCGGCTTTATCCCGGGCATCCGCCCCGGCAAGAATACGGCATCATACCTTAACGGCGTAATCCACCGCATTACCTGGGCGGGCGCACTTTACCTGGCCTTCGTGGCAATCATACCGTTCCTGGCGCGTTCCATCACGAACGTGCAGCAGATCCAGCTTTCGAGCCTTGGCCTCCTCATCCTGGTCGGCGTCATCCTTGATACGATGAAGCAGCTCGAAGCCCAGCTTGTCATGCGGCGGTATGAGGGCTTTATCAAATAGGAGACTTGATGTATATTATATTGTTGGGGGCACCCGGAGCCGGAAAAGGCACGCAGGCGGTGATGCTTGCGGAAAAAACGGGCCTGCCGCAGGTAGCTTCGGGCGACCTGTTCAGGAAAGCCTTGGCTGAACAGACTGAACTCGGCAAGAAGGCCAAGGTGTTCATGGACAAAGGGCAGCTTGTCCCCAACGAGATCACCATCCAGATGGTGCTGGAACGGCTGTCCGCTCCGGATACCGCCGGCGGCGCGATACTGGATGGTTTTCCCAGGAACCTGGACCAGGCCCGGGCGCTGGATGCCGCTATGGGCAAACAGGGAAAGAGCATCGACAGGGTAGTATATATCAAGGTAGAAGAAGAGGAGTTACTGAAGAGACTCGGCGGCCGCTGGATCTGCCGCAAGTGCCAGGCGCCCTACCACGAGGTGGATTCTCCACCGAAGGTCAAGGGTGTCTGCGACCGTTGCGGCGGCCAGTTGTACCAGCGCGATGATGATAAGCCGGAAACCGTGAAGAATCGCCTCAAGGTCTACTTCGCGGAAACGGCGCCGTTGATTGACTATTACACAAAGGCTGGCAAACTGGCCGAGATCAACGGGCAAGGCTCAACATCAGATGTCAACGGGCGGATAAGTGCCGCCCTCAAGGGATAGTAGAGGGGATGGGAATAGTTATCAAATCCGAACGTGAAATTGCCGTCATGCGTGAAGCGGGCAAGATTACGGCGGACATACTGCACGTGCTTTCGGAAAGCATAAAACCGGGCATGAAAACAAAAGAACTGGATACTATAGCAGAGGCGGAATTGAAACGCCGGGGCGCCAAATCATCCTTCAAGGGATACAGAGGGTACCCGGCCAGCGTCTGCGTATCCATAAACGATGAGATCGTACACGGCATCCCAGGCGACCGCGTCATCAACGAAGGAGATGTGGTTTCCCTCGATTTCGGTGTTATCTATAAAGGCTTCCAGGGCGACTCCGCGGTAACCGTCGCTGTCGGAGAACCAACGCCGGAAGCCCGGAAACTGATAGATACCACCCGCGCTACCCTGGAAAGGGGTATCTCTATGGCCCGCTCCGGCGGACACCTGGGGGATATTTCCGCGGCAATCCAGGAATACGCTGAATCGAAGGGTTATTCCGTGGTAAGGGAATACACCGGGCACGGCATCGGCCGGGAAATGCATGAAGACCCTCAGATACCCAATTGCACGGACGCGCCGTTCGGCCTGAAAGCAGGCTCCGGACCGCTGCTGAAGAAAGGCATGACACTCGCCATCGAGCCCATGCTTAACATCGGCGGTTGGCGGACCCGCGTGGCCGGTGACGATTGGACCGTACATACCGCGGACGGCAGCCTGTCGGCTCATTTCGAGCATACGGTGGCCGTCGGGGATGACGGACCGGAAATATTGACACGAGGAACGTATGGCTAAAAAAGAAGCCATCGAGGTCGAAGGGACCGTCATAGAAGCGCTGCCCAATGCCATGTTCCGGGTTGAACTCGCGAACGGGCACCAGGTACTGGCGCATATATCGGGCAAGATACGGATGCACTACATCCGCGTCCTCCCCGGTGACAAGGTCCTCATCGAACTATCGCCTTATGACCTGTCTCGCGGCAGAATCACCTACCGTTTGAAGTAAGGAAGACCGGGAAAGCCCCGGGTGAAAAAGGTTTACAGTCATGAAAGTAAGAGCATCGGTAAAAGTACGTTGTGAAAAATGCAAGGTGGTGCGGCGGCGCGGCGTCGTCCGCATTATCTGCGAAAATCCCAAGCACAAGCAGAGACAGGGATAAGGAGGAGATATGCCACGTATTTCAGGCGTTGATATACCGGTCAATAAACAGGCCTGGGTCTCGCTGCAGTATATCTTCGGTGTAGGCCGCGCCCAGAGCTATAAGATCCTCGACCAGGCAGGCATCGCACCCGATATCCGGGTGAAAGACCTGACCGAGGAAGAGGTCAACAAGCTGCGTGAAATTATCGACAAGCAGTATCGCGTCGAGGGCGAACTCCGCAAGGAGATCAACCTCAACATCAAGCGGCTCGTCGAGATAGGCAGCTACCGCGGTCAACGACACCGCCACGGTCTGCCGGCCCACGGCCAGCGGACCAGGACCAACGCACGCACCAAGCGAGGCACGCGCAAGACTGTCGCCGGCAGAGGACAGAAGCGCGGCATGGCTAAGAAATAGAGCAGGCGAGCTGATACAAGGAGGCCCAGGGTGGCACAGAAAAAGAAGACCAAGACCAGGAGGCGGGAACGAAAGTCAGTCCCAACGGGGCGGGCTTACGTTACCTCCAGTTTCAATAACACCATCGTTACCCTCACCGACCCGCAGGGCAATGCCCTGGCCTGGGGCAGTTCCGGGACGGCCGGCTTCAAGGGTTCCCGCAAGGGCACGCCCTATGCAGCCCAGATGGCGGCCCGTGATGCGGCGAGGAAGGCCATGGTGCACGGCCTCCGTCAGGTCGATGTTTACGTTAAAGGGCCCGGCAGCGGCCGGGAAGCGGCGATCCGTTCACTCCAGGGTTCCGGCCTATACATTACCGGGATCAGGGACATCACGCCCATCCCGCACGCCGGTTGCCGCCCGCCTAAGAGGAGACGAGTCTAGAAGGGGAATACTATGGCAAGATATACTGGAGCGGTTTGTCGATTATGCCGGCGCAGCGGCGAGAAACTCCTGCTGAAGGGAGCGCGCTGCTTCACGCCCAAGTGCGCCATCGACAAACGGCCGAAACCACCTGGTCAGGCAGGCGCCGGCAAGAGACGCCGCCGTTTTTCAGACCGCGCTTTACAGCTTCGGGAGAAACAGAAGGCGCGCTATACTTACGGAACGCTGGAACGCCAGTTCCACAAGACCTTCGAGGCCGCAGAAAAGCAGGCCGGCATCACCGGTGAAAACCTGCTCGTCATGCTGGAACGCCGCCTTGATAATGTCGTGTACCGTCTGGGGTTCGCGGATTCCCGCGCCCAGGCACGCCAACTTGTGATGCACGGGCACATCACGCTGAACGGCAAGAAGGCGACCATCCCGTCCGCACTCGTCAAGGAAGGCGATACGATAGCCTGGCGGGAAGGCAGCAAGAAGACTGAATACTACAAGCAGCTCGTCGAAGATATCGAATCCAAGCAGGTACTCAACTGGCTGAGCCTGGACCGGCAGAACCTCACCGGCCAGGTACTGACCCTGCCCACCATCGATGAAATCGACGCCCGGTTCGACGGCAAGGCCGTCGTCGAGTACTACTCGCGGTAGCATCGATATAAGGAGGTAAATTCATTGGATGGACTCTTAGTCCCAAAAATTGAATGTACCGAACAGGATGAAACATACGGGCGGTTTATCGCTGAACCTCTGGAAAAGGGTTTCGGCATAACGCTGGGAAATTCCATGCGCCGCGTGCTGCTCGGTTATCTCCCCGGTGCAGCCGTAACCCAGGTACGTATCCAGGACGTCCAGCACGAGTTCACCGTTATCCCGAACGCCAAGGAAGACGTCATGGAATTCCTCCTCAACGTTAAAGAACTCAGGCTCAAGCCCCTCTCCAACCGGGGCGGGATGCTGGTCCTTGAGGTTGAAGGTGAGAAGACCATCAGGGCCGCCGATATCAAACCCTCGGCGGACTTTGAGGTCGCCAACCCGGACCTGGTGCTCCTGACGACAACGTCTCCGGACAGCCGGCTCTATATTGAATTCGATGTCGAGATCGGCACCGGGTTTCATGGCGCCGAAGCCAGCGACACGACGCCCGTCGGGACGATCCCGGTAGACGCTTTGTTCACTCCGACCCGTAAGGTCAACTATACCGTCGTGCCTACCCACCTCGGACGGGAAACCAGCCGGGAACGGCTCCAGATAGATGTCTGGACCGACGGCACGATGTCACCGGTGGATGCCGTCAGCAAGGCGGCCGGCATCCTCATAGAACAAATGACGCCCTTCATGGATTACGTCAAGATATCCCAGATGAAGGACGAAGAACGCATGATCCGGATGGCGATTCCGGATGAAAAATATAACATGCCGGTCGATCAGCTCGACCTCTCGGTACGCACGATGAACTGCCTCAGACGCAGCAACATCACCACCGTGGGCGAACTCATCGGCAAGGGCACCAAGGAACTTCTCAAACTGCGGAACTTCGGGCAGAAATCCTACCAGGAGATCGAAGACCGCCTGGCCTCCATCGGCCTGTCGCTCGACCCTACCAATGAAGAGGGCGCAGGCGGAGAAGAAGAAGAGTCCGGGAACGACACCGGCATGGAACAAGATGACGAAGAATAATCTGGAGAGCCGCTGACAATGAGGCACAGGATAACTGGCAGACAACTGGGCAGACCGAGCGGGCACCGTCAACTCCTCTACCGCAACATGGTGACGTCACTGCTCAAGAACGGTAAAATAGTCACCACCGAGGCCAAGGCGCGTGAGATCCGCCCCATGACCGAGAAGATGATCACGCTCGGCAAGAAGAGCGGCCTCCATGCCTACCGGCAGGCGCTGTCCTATCTCACGGAAAAGGACGTGGCGGAAAAACTGTTCTCCGACCTCGGCCCGAGGTACAAGGAACGCCCCGGCGGGTACACCCGCATGGTCAAACTGGCCCCGCGCCAGGGTGACGCCGCGCCGATGGCGCAATTGGAACTGGTCTAGTAAGAAAAACCGGTGCAGAGGGATTGGCTGGGAACGATACGGCAGATAGCGTCAGGATAGTACTCGTCATAGAATATGACGGCCGCGCCTACTGCGGTTCCCAGGTCCAGACCGGAGCACCGACCATCCAGGGAGAAGTGGAAAAAGCTTTGAAAAAGCTGACCGGAAAGAAAGTACGGATAGCGTCCGCGAGCCGGACGGATGCCGGCGTGCACGCCAGGAGACAGGTCTTTTCCTTCCTGACGGATTCACCGCTGCCGTCCCACGCTTACGTGGAAGGCTTGAACCACTACCTCCCGGATGACATCGCCGTGAAAGCGAGTCGCCGGGTGGACGTCTCGTTCGATGTGAGGCGCCACGCTGTCAGCCGCGAGTACCGGTATTACATCTACAACAGCGATACACGTTCGCCGCTGCGCCGGGACCACGCCTGGCGTGTCTACGGTGAGTTGGATATCGACGCGATGAACGAGGCCTGCCGCTGCCTGACCGGCCGGCATGACTTTGCTTCATTCGTGTCCAGTGAGACCATCGCGCGGGAAAAGAACACCGTGCGGGAAATTATGAAAGCAGAAATGACACAGGACGGGGACACGGTTACCCTGGTTATGGTTGCCAGGTCGTTCCTGCCCCACCAGGTACGCAGTACCGTCGGCGCTCTGATCGGCGTCGGCCGCGGCAAGATGACGGTCGACGAATTCAGGGCGATGCTGGAAGCAAAGACGCCCGGAATGGCCGGGCCGATGGCGCCGCCCGAGGGACTGTGCCTGGAGAGGGTCGATTACCCCGTAACGTTCGAGGGAGAAGCACAATGAAATCCTATAGCGCCAGACCGGCCGATATCAAACGGGAATGGCACCTGATCGACGCCACGGACCAGACGCTGGGCCGCATGTCCACGCAGATAGCCAAGCTGCTCATGGGCAAGCACAAGCCCATGTACACGCCCAGCATGGACACCGGCGACTTCGTGGTGGTCATCAACGCGGAAAAGATACGGGTGACCGGCAAGAAGATGAAACAGAAGATTTACTACCGCCACTCCAACTACCCCGGCGGCCTCAAGAGCATCTGGCTGGAACGCCTGATGAAGGACTACCCCACCCGGGCCATTGAGTACGCCGTCAAGGGCATGCTGCCGCACACGCGGCTCGGCGCGGAAATGCTCAAGAAGCTCCGCGTCTATGCCGGGGACAAGCACCCGCATGATTCCCAACTCACCGTGAAAGAAGTATAATAGAGGGCAGGATAGCACATGGATAAACAGAGTTATT
>CAZQQL010000026.1:0-32693 GCA_964595455.1 uncultured Dehalococcoidaceae bacterium | reverse complement strand
CCGAGCGGAGAACTCCACGGCTGCAGCACCGCCAGCAGGACGATGATAACCACCAGCGGTACGGCCGCGAAGGTTCTGAATTTCCAGGAATGAAAAGGACTGGTGTGATTCCCTTTCGCCAAGACGGCTGAGACGGCTTCCGCGGTCATGGGCGGCGACGGTGTTTCACGCAGGGATGCCAGTTGTAGCCGGACTTCAAGCAGGTTTTCCAATTTGGCGCGGCAGTCTTTGCAGCCGGCAAGGTGCTCTTCTACAGTTTTCTGCTCTGCTTCGGTCGCTTCATCGTTGGCGTAGACTGAAAGCAGTTCTTCTATCTCGTTACATCTCATCACGCCACCTCCCCGGCTGTATACAGTCTTCTGAATTCCAGGCTGCCGCGGGAGACCCGTTTTCTGACGGCTTCTCCGAGATGCCCAGTACTTCACCGATCTCCCGGTATTTCAACCCCTCCACATGATGGAGCACCAGGCAGACCCGCTGCTCGGCGGGTATCCGGGCCAGGACGTCCCGGACGGTCATCTGCTCATCCATGGACCCGGAACGGTCGTCTCCTCGTTGTCCGTTGTCCTCTTCCCTCAAGGGCAGGAAGAGTATCCTGCGTTTTCTCCGCAGGTGCTGCAGGGCGCAATTCGTGGCGATGCGGTACAGCCAGGACTTGAAGGAAACGGAGATATCCGTCTTCCGGATGCCCTTGAAGGCCTGGATGAAGGTATCTTGCCGCAGGTCCAGGGCAAGTTCATGATTGCCGGTCAGCCGGTACAGGTAACGGAAAATGGGCGTCTGATACCGCTCGACGATGTCGGCAAAGGAATCGGCATCTCCGTTCTTGACCAGCGTGACGGTACGGCTGTCCTCCAGCACTGCGTTCTCCTTCCGCCCTCTATTATGTATGATGCACGGGCTGATGAAAACCGGACAAACATCTTTTGTTCAGGAAAAATGACATAAAATCGTTATTATTCTTCAGTTCCTCCCTGTTACAGGCCGGAGTATCCTTTAGTATAACGGCAGAAGGAGGAAGGGGCATGGAGAATGTAGAAAGCCTGGTGAGAACGGCCCTCGGAGAGATCGAGAAGGTGTTGTCCACCCACACAGTGGTGGGGGAACCGATCACCGTTGACGGGGCCACGCTGATACCGCTTATCAGCGTCGGATTCGGGTTCGGAGCCGGCGGCGGTGAAGGGAGGGGCGAAACCAAGCAGAAGAATGAAGGTTCCGGCGGCGGCACCGGCGGCGGGGCCTGGGTCAAGCCCATCGGCATTATCATTGTAAAAGACGGTTCCGTGACCGTGGAACCGGTGAAAAGCGGTCTGACATCAGCCGTTGAAAAAATCGGCCAGACCGTTCCTGAAGTATTGGAAAAAGCCGTGGAGAAGGCGCTCGAGTCCTGGCGGGAAAAGAAAAAGGAAGAATAGGCCTTGCTGGCCCTCTATATCATCTTGGGCCTGGTAGTGCTCGGCATCGCCGTCCTGGCGGTACCGATAGACGTGGGTGCCCGTTTTGAATACTACGGGCGTCCGTCGTTCACTTCCAGGATCGGATGGCTCTTCGGGCTGGTCAGGTTCACCATCGCCCCCGGTAAAAAACGTCCCAAAAAAGAGAAGAAACCCCGGCCCGAGCGGAAGAAACGAACCGTGGGACCGGGGTTCCGTGCGATACTGGACATCCTGCTGACGAGGGGACTTTTCCGGCAGGTTTTCCTCCTGGGAAAGCGCAGCCTGAAACAACTGCGGTGGCGGGATTTCCGGGCTGATGTCCGGGTGGGGCTGGACGATCCCGCCGATAGCGGCATGCTCTTCGCTTACCTGGGGCCGGTTTTACCTTTCCTGCCCCGCAGCATTGCTGTTCGGCCCCAGACCAGAGCAGCAGTATTGGAGGGGTATGTCCGGGGCGGTTTACGAATTATCCCGTTATTGTACGTAGTGATCTTCCTTCGGTTCCTGTTTTCCCTTCCCGTACTGCGAGCGCTGGGAAAGACGGCCAGGCTCTGGTGGCGGAACCGCAGGGAGAGTGATGAGTCCACGCCGGAATACACAGAAATTCCGGATAATCAGGCGGTTTTTAGCGGTACGAACAAGCTGTGATGCAAGGATGTGCGGCACTAACCGGAAGGACCGGGCCGGTCTTTGGAAGCCGGGTGTATAATATCAACAATAGCGGTGAACTATCGGACCCGGCGTCATTCGCTGAGTGTTCCTTGTCTGTTCATGTGCAAAGACGGAGTAGTATATCTGGTTAGGAGGTTATATGAAGAGAACCGGCTGGCTGTTTGGTCTCATCCTTGTCGTGCTGGGTATTCTCGTCCTCGTGTGGCCTGACCTGATACGATGGTTTGTCGGGTTCGGGCTCATCATCATGGGTATCATGGCGATGCTACGCCGATAATCAAGCGAGGTTCCCGCCCGGAAATAAAGACGCCCCGGACTTAGCAGCGGCGGGGCGTCTTTATTATTGGCAGATGAGCTAGAACATTATCACATTACGGATGGCTTCGCCGCGCTCCATGGAGGCTATAGCCTCATTAATTTGATCAAGGGAATAGTGCCCGGATACCAGTTCGTCCAGCTTGTAGCGGCCGTTCTGGTAGAGTTCGACCAGCCAGGGGATGTCCAGGCGGGTCCGGGCCGCTCCCATGGCGCTGCCGGTCATGTGCCGGCCGCTCATGAACTCCACCGGGGCGAAGTCCGTCAAGTGCTCGCCGTGACCGTGCCCGATAACGCAGGTCGTGCCGTCCACGGCTGACATCATGAACCCCTGCCGCAGGATGGGCAACCCGGCCACCGCGATGATGACGTAGTCCGCCCCGCGTCCGAAGGTTATCTCACGGGCCTTCTTGATGGGGTCCGCCTCTTTCTTCACATTGATCGTATGCGTCGCGCCGAACGTCCTGGCCTGTTCCAGCTTGTTGTCAAGCACATCCACGGCGATGATGGGGTAGCAGCCGGAGTAGACGCCGCCCTGGATGGCGTTGAGGCCGACACCGCCGGCGCCCATGACCAGCAGGCTCTTGCCCGGCTGGGCCTTGAGCCGGTTGACCACCGCCCCGAACCCGGAGATGACGCCGCAGCCAAGCAGGCAGGCCCGGTCCACCGGCATGTCCTTGGGGACCTTGACCACGTTCGGTTCGGGCACATTGGTATATTCCACGAAGCCCGCGACCGCCCCGGCGAACTGTGTCGGGCGCTTGCCGTCCTTCGTCGTGTATTTACCGGGGGCAGCCAGGAAAATGTGATTGACAGTGCACATGTTGGAGAGCCCGATGCTGCAGTAGTAGCATTTGCCGCAGCCGGCCGGGGCGAGGGTGGCTACCACGCTGTCACCCTTTTGCACGTAGGTAACGTCCGAGCCGACTTCTTCAACGATGCCGCAGACCTCGTGGCCGCCGATGGCGGGCAGGGGAGGGCTGCCGTGTTCTCCCCGGAATGAGTGAATATCACTGTGGCAGATGGCACAGGCCTGGACCTTGACCCGGACCTCTCCTTTCTGCAGGGGATCGAGGGTCACCTCTTCGATGTACTGTGGTTTTCCGAATTCTCTGGTTACGGCGGCTTTCATAAGGGCTCCTTTTCCGCGAGCTTCCGTTTGAGAGTAATCACGCAGGGGTCGCTCTACGATATGTCATTGCTTCCCGAGTTTAATAACAACGAGAGCGAATTGTCAAACTTTACCCGGAAAAAAAAATGGACTATAGTACAAGGGAAAAATCAGGTCGCCGCTCTGCTTCAAATGCGATCCTCAGGCAGGCAGGTCGAAAGGACCGAGACGTGGCAAAAAGCGATTATCCATTCGCTGATCCCGAGTACCAGCTATGGCTGCATTTTTCCCGTACGAGGACAGCCATCAGCAAGGCCCGACAGATGAAGGTGGGAAGGTATACCCACCACAACCAGGCGGCGGCGCTTAATATGATCTGGTCACTGGAAGGCAAAGCCACACCCGGAATAATATCCAAAGGGCTCTTTCTTCAGCACCACACCGTTTCCGAACTGTTAACCCGCCTGGAGAGTAAAGGCTTTATCCGCAAGCAGCGGGATGAGAAAGCCCGTAACATGGTCCGGCTGGACATCACCCGGAAAGGTAAAGTCTATTGCGCCGAGGTGACCCAGGGAGAGCTGATAAAACGGATCATCTCCTCGTTATCTGAAACGGAACAGGACCAGTTGAGGGCGTTGTTGACCAAACTGACGGATGCCGCCAACCGTGAAATGGGGAAAGGATCAGCGGATAATCCTGTGATCTGAATGACCGGGGAATTGTTTGGCGGGGGCGCCCATGTCAGCGATTCATGGAGCAATGAATCACGTAATTATGGCACACGATGTGATGAGGTGGCATCACATTTTTGACCGGCGCCCCCACCTTCCTGTAAAAGGGCTGGCCTCATTGTAGCACCCTCTCGTCCTAATTGCAATAGTATAAATAGTACAAATTGTGTTCCGTTGTTTTGCTGCTTCTTGTATCTTTCTGTTCGAAACGATATACTTTTTGCAATTGCTAGAAGGAGAGTGAATGATGACGCAGACGAGATACGGTTACCTGGTCAAGTCCCTCGAGTATCAGGCTATCGATGGTCCCAGCGGCAGAGCGGGTTACATTGCCGCGCTTCTGGGCGTCGACCTCGAAGGACTGAATGTCGCCTTCTCCTGGGCTTACTTTTATCGCCCGGGTGTCTGGGACGGCGACGCCGGCGCCAGTCATATTCACCCCCAGAATATGGTCCTCATGTTTACCGGGCTGGACTATGATAACCCGAGATCCCTGAACGCCGAGATCGAAGTTACACTGGGCGAAAAAGGAGAAAGACTGACCGTAAATTCCCCGACATTTATTACCGTACCGGCGGGTTATCCCCACGGACCGCTGGTTACCCGGCGGGTTGATAAGCCCTTCGGGTTCCTTTCCGTATCTACCAGCGGCGAACCAAAAGTGGAAAACGTGCCGGTGCAGCCGGTCGATAAGGAAGGTGATTTCGGGAACCTTGTGCGCAGGTTTGAAATGCATGACATGCACCGGCGGGAAGGCAGCGGTAATGCTGATTTCATGAATGCCTGGTCAGGTAACGACCAGCCTGGTTACAGCCTTAATTTCACCTGGGCCTTCCATACCGGTGTCGGGCCGTTCCATACCCACGATCCGCATGTCCATCCGAATGACGAGTGCCTTGTTTTCCTCGGGTCTGATCCTGATGAGCCGGACTACCTCGGAGCGGAGATCGAGATACAGATGGGAGAAGAACGTGAAGTCCACGTGTTCACCAGGCCGACGGTCGTCGTAGCGCCGCGCGGACTGGTACATTGTCCCCTGATTATCAGGAAAGTGGAAAAGCCCTGGCTGTTCTCAGCCATCTGCCTGAACAACGAGCACGATACGACCTGGCTCGGCGGCGATCCTGATGTTCCCAATGTTTTCGCCCACCCGATGAAGAAGCCGGAAGGAAAATAGGTCTCAGCGCGCCAGTTTGATGTAGCGGCTGATAGCCAGCGGCACGAAGACCAGCAGGATACCGGCGTCCCAGGCCAGGTTCCGCCACAATGGTGTACTGATGTCCGTGCCGAGGGAAAGGCCGCGGATGGTATCCACGATAGCCGTCACCGGGTTGAATTCCGCAAAGGTCTGCAGCCAGTAAGGCATCGTCTCTATCGGCACATAGATGGAACTGGCGAACACCAGCGGAAACACCCAGAAAAAGCCGGCGGACTGGGCGGTCTCGACGCTTTTCACGAGCACACCGATCCAGACGCTGACCCATGTCAGCGCGATGCCGAAAAGCACGATGAGCGCTATCCCGGCCACCGCGGACGCCGCGCCCGCCTCGAACCGGAACCCGATGGCGTACCCGACGGCGACCATGATGAGCAGCAGGACGACATACCGGGCCGCATCGGAGAAGACCCTGCCGGTCAGGAAAGCGGAACGGGCCATCGGCAGGGAGCGGAAGCGGTCGACCAGTCCCTTCGAGAGGTCTTCAGCTATACCGACACTCGTCTCCGTGGAACCGAAGAACACCACCGAGACCAGGAAGCCGGGCAGCAGGTACTGGACATAATCGATACCTCCGGTCTGTATCGCACCGCCGAAAACGTAAGTGAAAAGCAGCAGCAGTATCACATTGAAGAAGGCGCTGAATAACAATAGCTGCGGGGTCCTGAAATACTTGATGATGTCGCGGCGGGTCATCACGCCGATGTCGGATACCGTCTCTCCGGTGCTCATGGCCGTGCCCCGTTCTTCATGGCCGTGTCCTCAGCCGGGGCCTCTTCCGCCGCGTGGCCGGTGAGTGACAGGAACACATCGTCCAGGGTAGGCTGGGCCAGTCCAAGCTCGGACAGTTCGATGCTGGCCTTGTCCAGTTGCCTGACGACTTCAGCCAGCATTGCCGCGCCGCGTGTTGCCGGAAACGAGATCTCGCCCAGTTCTTCGTTGATGGCCATGTTGCTGTTGCCCATGGAGGCAAGCTTACCGGCAGCTTCCCGGGTCTGTTCCCTCTCCCGCAGTTTCATCTGGACGCGGGTATCGCCCCCGCAGCATTCCTTGAGTTCCCGGGGTGTTCCTTCCCGCAGGATTTTGCCCCTGTCCATGATGGCGATGCGGTCCGCCAGGCGGTCGGCTTCTTCCAGGTACTGCGTCGTGAGGAACACGGAGCTGCACTGGTCCGCCTGGGACTTGATGACTTCCCAGAGGCCCAGCCGGCTGCGCGGATCGAGGCCGCTTGTCGGTTCGTCAAGGAGCAGGATCGGCGGGCTAGCGACGAGGGCGGCAGCCAGGTCCAGGCGCCGTCTCATGCCGCCGGAATACGTCTTGACCCTGCGTTTGGCGGCGTCAGTGAGATCGAAATCTGCGAGGAGTTCCTGCGCCCGCTGACGGGCTTTCTCCTTCCCGAGGTGGTAGAGACGTCCGATCATCTCCAGGTTTTCTTTGCCGGTGAAATTCTCATCGACGGCGGGATACTGGCCGGCCAGCCCGAAGACCGTACGCGCCAGGGCTGGCTGCTTCACCACGTTATACCCGCCGATGCGCGCCGAACCTTCGTCCGGCTGGAGCAGTGTGGTGATGATGCGAACGAGCGTCGTTTTACCGGAACCGTTCGGCCCGAGCAGCGCGAAGACCAGTCCCGGCTCTACCTTGAGATCGATACCGTTGAGCGCCCGGACGTCACCGAAGCGCTTTTTGATGCCGCTGACTTCGATGGAAGCATTCTCGCAGCTTGCGTCCCGGCGCCGCACGGGTGAGACCGCCATACCACCGCACCTTTACTCTCTCTAACTATATGGTATAACGGGCTTCAAGAGACGGCGGGAATGCCGGTGCTAGAAGCAGCCGAGCTGGCACTGCCGGATTTTACAGCCGTTCACGTTGGCGGCGTCCGCTACGTCCATGGGACGGACCTTGAGGCGCCGGGCTATTTCGAAGGCGGCCTCGCAGGTCAGCCTGTCTTGTTGACATAACGACGAAACTTCAGCAACGACGTCGTCGTGGTTTTTCTCCGGCTGGGAACCGTCATACGGGGTCTTGTCCACTTTGAAACAGCCGAGCTGGCAGTCCGTCACCCTTCGCCCGAGCCTGTCAAGCACGGCCCCCACGGCGATACGCGGAACGTTGAAATCCCTGGCGATCCTCCAGGCCGCCGGGCAGGGCAGGTAGCCGTCACGCAGTCCTGCCTGAACGGCCTCTTCCAGTTGGAGCAGTGTTTCTTCCGTGAGATTGGCGGGGTTTTCCGGCAATTGTATCCGCTCCCGTTTCCTGGTACGGTCTTTATCATTGAAATCTCGCATGGTCGCTCCCGATGGTGTTCTTTTTTCAGTCTATCGCATATCCGCCAGAGAGACAAAAAGGAACTCCGCGAAGCCGTGAGGACGGCGGCGGCTTCATGGTATACTTAATCCGTCAACTACATGCCTGAAAGGACAACGCCGATGACCGTTATCAAGATCATGCCGTGCCTCGATATGAAAAACGGGCGGACGGTGAAAGGAATCAATTTTGTTGGACTGAAGGACGCCGGAGACCCCGTCGAGAACGCACTATTCTATCAGCAGGAAGGCGCCGATGAGCTGGCGATGCTGGACATCGCCGCGACGGTGGAGAACCGCAAGACCAGGCTGGAGTGGGTCAAAAACGTGGCATCGGTGATCGAAATCCCCCTGACCGTGGGCGGCGGCATCGGCTCACTGGAAGACATCGAGATGGTGCTGGAAGCCGGCGCGGACAAGGTTTCGATGAACAGCGCCGCGGTGCAAGACCCCGAACTCATTCAACAGGCTTCAAAGAAATACGGCCCGGCGGTAGTGACCGTGGCCATAGATGCCCGGAGAAACAAAGACATGCCGTCCGGGTTCGAACTCGTAGTATCCGGCGGTACGAAACCGGTCGGGCGCGATGCCGTACAGTGGGCCCGGCAGTGCCAGGACCTCGGGGCCGGTACCATCCTGCCGACGAGCATAGACGGTGACGGAACCCTCGCCGGTTACGACCTGGAATACACCCGGGCTATTGCGGACGCGGTGGACCTGCCGGTGGTTGCCTCAGGCGGGGCCGGGACGCTCGAGCACTTCTACGACGGCGCGGTCAAGGGCGGGGCGTCGGTCCTCCTGGCGGCGTCGGTCTTCCATTTCCGGACATTGAGCATACGGCAGGTCAAGGAGTACCTGAAAGGGAAAGGCCTCGAGGTCATCCTGTAACGCTTATACCAGCTCGTGGATGGCTTCGTATTCTACTGACTCTTTCTCCAGCAGGGACTTCACCGTTTCATGGTCGCTCCACGCGAACCTTAATGCGATGCCGCAATCGCTGGAGAACTGCCGCGGGACCGGGATCGGCTTCACCTGTAGTTGCGCCCGTTTGAGCAGCTTTTCAGAACGTATCGCCGAAGACGTGGTAAAAAAAAGTATGACGCCGTATTCGCTCATGATCTCACCGTGTGCTGAATCGCCTGCAGCGTGACATCGATATCCGCCATGGTCGTGCATATCCCCGGCGCCAGCCGTACCGTGCCTTCCGGGTACGTTCCCAGTGTCGTGTGCGCCGCCGGGGCGCAATGCAGGCCCACGCGGGTCAGAATCTCATGGTCTTCGTTGAGCATCTGACCGATCTCGGAGACCCTCTTGCCCGGCATAGTGATGGAGATAATAGCCGTGGATTGTTCCGGGTCGCTTGTGCCGTGGACGATGACGCCGTGAATAGCTGACAGACCTTCGAGCAGCTTGCGTGCCAGGTTTTTTTCGTGCTCGCGGATGGCCTCCAGGTTACGCCGGCACAGCCATTCGACGCCTGCCTTGAGGCCGGCGATGCCGGAAACGTTGGGCGTACCGCTCTCGTAACGGTCCGGCAGGTAATCGGGTTGTTCCTGGGACTCGGAACGGCTCCCTGTCCCGCCGCGTACCAGCGGGGCCACTTCCACAGGGTCCACGCCCGGCCCGAGTATAAGCCCGCCGGTACCGGGCGGTCCCAGCAGTCCTTTGTGGCCGGTGAAGCCGAGGAGATCGATGCCCATTCGCTGCACATCGATGGGCAGGACGCCGGCCGTCTGGGCGGCATCTACCAGGAAAAGAGCGCCGGCGCGGCGGACCAGCACGGCAATATCCGCTACCGGCAGGATGGTCCCAGCCACGTTGCTGGCATGGTTCGCCACGACCAGACGGGCCGGTTTCTGCAGGGTGTGTTCCATATCCCGGAGGTCGAGCACGCCGCGGGAATCGCAGGGGACAACGTCGATGGTTACCCCGGACTTTTCCAGGTACCGCAGCGGGCGCATCACCGCATTATGCTCCATGGAAGTCGTGACGACCCTGTCACCGGGCCTGAGTATACCGAGCAGCGCGGTATTGAGGGCATAGGTCACATTGGGCGTGAAGATGACCCGCATCGGGTCCGGTGCGTTGAAAAAGTCAGCTATCGTTTCCCGGGCATCGTACATCACCCGACCGGACTCTATGGACAGGCTGTGACCGGAGCGGCCGGGGTTGCCCCCGGCCTTTTCGAGTACGTCGGTCATAGCCTTCAGGACCTCCGGCGGTTTCGGCCAGGAGGTAGCGGCATTATCGAGATATATCATTTCCTAAGTTCTATCCGGTGACTGCCGTCAGACTGCTGAAGAGCATTCACTGCCCATCCGGCATTCTTGCCGATCCGGCTGACATTTTCCAGGGCGGTACCGGAATCAACCAGCACCACCACAGTCCCCTTTTCTGCCTTCTTCAAAGCCTGTCGGGCCAACATGGCTGGTTCGGGGCAGGAAAGCCCGCGGGCATCTACTGTAGTGATATCGTTCATAGCAACTCCTTATGTCCTGGCTTCTCTCATGGTAAATCCGAAGATGATACAGATGATCAGTCCTGCCACTATCGCAAGGGTGCCGTAAGGACCGGCCCCTGCCGGCGAGCTGGCCATGTTATAGGTATGGGCCAGGCCGGCGCCGACGATCATGCCTGCCACAAAAAGACCGGAGTCGGCATCACCTTCACCAGCCAGGAATAACTGGCGTCCCGGACAACCGCCTGCGAGGGTGAACGCCAGGCCGGCCAGCGCCATTCCGGCGAAATTCATCAGGTGATCCGTATGCGCCACGGGCTGCCCTTCAAACCCGGCATTGAATTGCCCCAGCACCAGGTTGGTAAAGAAAGCAACGACAACCAGAGTCAGCACTCCGTAAAGGAGGCGTGAATCACGAAGGAGGAACACGTCCCGGATGGCGCCTACAGTACAGAACCGGCTGCGCTGGGCCAGGAAACCGATGGCCAGTCCGACAATCAGCGAGATTGCGATGGGTGCGTACTGGCTGCCCGGCCCGCTGGCTGAGAAAAAGATGGGACCGGTGGGATTGCCATCGGCATCGCGCCCGAATTCCGGAGCGATGATGAGTAAACCCAGTAAAATGACCATGACAACGGGCAATACCCACCCCAGCGCTTTAGGAGCCGGGCGGCTGCGCCCCAGGCTGAAACCCATTTTCAGGAAGAGGATGCCCAGCCCGATGCCGGCAATCAGACCTACGATACCGAGTATGGCGTTCCAATCGCCGCCGGCGAGGCGTAAGTAGGCACGCCACGGACATCCCAGGAACACCAGCGCCCCGAATACAGCAAAGACCCCGAGCAGGAAACGCACCAGCGGCGACGAACCGGTACGCGGTTTGAATTCACGGAAGATGAGCGCGGCTGCCAGTGCCCCCAATACGAAACCGATGATTTCCGGGCGGATATACTGGACCACTCCCGCGCGATGCATCCCCAGTGCGCCGGCGATGTCACGGTTGAAACAGACGACGCAGACACCCATGTTACCGGGATTTCCCCAGTAGACCAGCAACGGCGCCAGGATGCCAATTACGGCGCCGGTGATGATGGGTCCCCACCGGGAAGACAAAAAGCGAGTGATGAACAAAGCTCAAGCTCCTTTCAAAATGAATCGTTCCCGCTGCCGGAAACAACTCATGTTCACTGGAGCTTGCTACAGGGGGAAGACTCCGGAGAAAGAGATGAAGCCACGGTCGGTCCGCACAGCCGGGATTTTGCAGAGATGTGCCACGCACATCAGGTAGTCAAAGGATCACGTGCGTCTATGGAGGACAACCATAACAACACCCCCTTTCCGTATAGTGGTATCTGAAACTCCGCCATTATAACGCTAAAGGACTGATCATGGCAAATGTAAACAAATATCACCGCGCCTACCGGTTTTGTCACCTGCAATTGTACGCGGTTTACGTTCTTCCGGGATTCACGCTATACTAAAGGTGAAAGCGTATGGCTGCGAAGATATTAACAGTCGAAGATGATGCCAACCTCCTCCGGACGCTTGTCTACAACCTGAACCGTGAAGGTTATGTTACGCTTACGGCCGCTACCGGTACCGAGGCCGTGGAAGCGGCCAGGAAAGAAAAGCCGGACCTTATCCTGCTGGACGTCATGCTGCCCGAAATGAGCGGGCTGGACGTCTGCCGCATCCTCCGCCAGGAAATGACCGTTCCCATCATCATGCTGACCGCCAAGGCGGACGAGACCGACAAGATCATCGGCCTGGAGATCGGCGCGGATGACTACGTTACCAAGCCTTTCAGCATGCGGGAGCTGCTCGCCAGGGTCCGCTCCATGCTCCGCCGGGTCAGCATGGAGACGCCACCCGCGGGAAAGCCCGTCCTTACCATCGGGGAAGACCTGACCATAGATACGTCACGCCATATCGTTACCCGCCGCGGGAGCGGCCTGGAACTGACGCCGAAGGAATATGACCTCCTGGCGTTTCTCGCTCATAACAAGGGCTTCGTGTTCAACAGGGACCAGCTCCTGGAAAAGGTCTGGGGTTACGAATGCGCCGCGGATACGCGCACCGTGGACGTCCACATCCGCTGGCTCCGCCAGAAAATTGAGGACGACCCCGCCCGTCCCCGCCACCTGATCACCATCAGGGGCACCGGTTACAAGCTGGAAGGCTGAGCATGTTCCACACGCTGCAGTGGCGTATCGCGCTCGGTTTCATCGTCATCATCGTTCTCGGCATGGCCGCGCTCGGTTCTTACCTGACCGTTTCCGCCCATAATGACCTGCTGGACAATCTCCGGCTGGAACTGCGCACGGAAGCAGAGATCGTCGCGGAAGCCAGCCGGCCGTTCCTTGAAGATGGCGACCTCGCCGGATTAACCGGTTTTGTCAATGACCTGGGAGGAAAAATTGAAGCCCGCGTGACCGTCGTCCGGCTGGACGGGACCGTGCTGGCGGATTCCCGGGAAGACGCCGCGTCCCTTGCCAACCATGCCACCCGGCCTGAGATCATCGAGGCCCTCGAGTCCGGCCACGGGGAGGCATCCCGTACCAGCCCTTCCACCGGCGATAAGATGCTCTACGTCTCGGTGCCGGTTACGGGAGACGGCGGGCCGCTCGGGACCGCCCGCGTCGCACTGGAGACCGAACGGGTCGAGGATTATGCCGGCACCATGGTGCCGATCATCATTCTCAGTATTATCAGCGCCACGGCGGTCGTCGTGGTGGCCGCCTGGTTCATCACCCGTTTAACCATGCGCCCGATACGTGAACTGACCTTTGCCTCGCGGGAACTGGCCGCCGGTAATTTCGACTATCATATCCCCTTCAAGGCCGGTGACGAGTCCGGCCAGCTCGCCCGCGCGTTCCAGGACATGACGGAGCGGTTGAAAGACCTGGTCCAGACCCTCTCCGATGACAAGGCCAGGCTGGCTACCATCCTCGACAACATGGCGGACGGCATCATTACCACCGATCAGGAGACAAATGTCGTCCTCATGAACCAGGCTGCCGGGAAACTGCTCGGCATACGCCATGCGGAAGCGTTGAACAAGCCGCTCATCGAGTCAGCCCGTGACTACCATTTGAACGATATCCTCAAAAGGTGCATGGCGAAAGGAAAAAGCGAGGAAAGCCAGTTCGAAGCCGGTGTCTCCGGGCGGTTCCTGCGCGCCATCGCCGTTCCCATGCCGGCGGGCGGGGCGCTGGTGCTCCTCCAGGACCTTACGGAACTGCGGTCCCTCCAGACCATGCGGCGTGAAATCGTCGGCAACATTTCCCACGATTTCCGTACGCCGCTGGCCGGCATCAAGGCCATGGTCAATACCCTGCAGGACGGGGCGATGAACGACCCCGAGGCCGCCAACGACTTCCTTGCCCGCATCGAGGACGAAGTAGACCGCCTGACCCAGATGGTGACGGAGTTGACCGAGCTTTCCCGCATCGAGACGGGACGGAGCCAGTTGAAATTAACGAACGTCAACATCAACGACCTGGTCAGGGAATGTATCGTCCATCTCACCCCGCAGGCGGAACGGCAGAAACTGAAGCTGACCGCGGACCTCCAGGAGGACCTCCCCGCCGTCATGGCGGACGCGGAGCGTATGCGGCAGGTCATCATCAACCTGATGCATAACGCCATCAAGTTCAACAACCCGGAAGGTTCCGTCACCGTGTCCACGCGGCGCGAGGATGCTTATGTGGTCGTTTCCGTCAACGATACCGGCATTGGCATTGCCCAGCGGGACCTGCCCCGTATCTTCGAGCGGTTCTTCAAAGCGGACAGATCGCGGGCCGGGCTGGGTTCCGGCATGGGCCTCGCCATCGCTAAGCATATCGTCGAGTCCCACGGCGGGACCATCAGCGCCAGGAGCGAACCGGGCAAAGGCTCGGTGTTCGCCTTCCGGCTCCCGGTCAGCCGGCGCCCGGGCTAAGAGCCGGTTATCGGCCCGCCCTTCGACAGGCTCAGGGTAAGCGGTTTTACCAATTGGTTTGCGGCCGGCACTATTTTTTCAACGCCCGGTGCAGGGACTCGACGTTCATCTTGAAGAACCCCGCCATCGGCCCTTCTTTAGGTACCCGGGCGAATTCTTTAGCTTCGTTGACGCGTTTGAACGTCTCCTCCAGGCTGGCGCCGGCGTCCACGGCCTTGCCGATAACGTTCAGCCAGGTCTGGATCTGGCCCTTCATATTGGCGAAAGCGCTCTTGTCCGTGACCTCACCATGGCCGGGGATAACGATATCGACATCGAGTTCATTGAGGCGGTCGAGCGATTTCAGCCACTCGTACGGTACCGCATCGACGAAAATGGGGGAGGCGAGGTTGATGTTGTCCGAGACGATAACCGTCCGCTGGTCCGGGATGTACACAGCCGTCTGCTGCGGCGTATGTCCCGGCATCCTGAGGATCTCGATGGTGCGGTCGCCCATGCGGAGGGTGGCGTCGCCCTTGAGCACGATCTCCGGCGGCCGGAAGTAGAAGCTGGAGTCTGGCTTGGGTTCGTCCGGGGCCATGAACGCCATCTCTTTGATGAGGTCTTCCACTTTGGCCTTCTGCAGCCTGTCCACGGTGTCCGGGTTGCCGATGACCGTGCCGCCGAGATAGCAGCTCCCGCAGTAGTGGTCCGTATGGGCTTCCTGGATGATGACGTATTTGACGGGGGTGTGTTTCTCGATCTCCGCTTTCCAGGCCCTGGCCTGCGCCGGGACCATCGGCGTATCAACGACGACGGCGCCGTCCTTCGTCACGATGAAGGTTGAATTACAGCTGTTGAACTGGGTGCCGAAGAAGATGCTGTCCGTGATTTTCCGTATTTCCATCGTCTCCTCCTGATTCATTCGTTACGGTCTGCCCGGTGGTGCTTTCTATTATCCCTGTATTGATGTATTATTTGCAAACATACAAACCAAAGGGAGCTCTCCGGCTCCCTTTTCATGCAGCAGTCCGAGTTATGCGGGTTCAGGTCAGCAGGTCCGGTGAACTCAGGGTCTTATACATCTTCTGGTACAGGCCTCCCTTTGCCATGAGCTGCCGGTGCGAACCTTCCTCGACGAGCCTGCCGCGTTCCAGCACGACGATCCGGTCTGCGCCGGTCACGGTGGAAAGCCGGTGCGCGATAGTGAGCATCGTGCGGCCTTTGGCCAGTTTCTTGACCGCCCGCTGCATGATCCTCTCGGTGTGGGTATCGATATTGGAGGTGGCCTCGTCCAGGATGAGGATACGCGGAGCGGCCAGCATGGCCCGGGCCATGCAGATAAGCTGCCGCTGGCCGGCGCTGAGGTTGCCGCCCCGTTGGCCTACCTGGGACCGGTAGCCGTCCTTCAGTTTACTGATGAATGTGTGGGCGCCGACCTCTTTAGCCACATCGATGACCTCTTTTTCGCTGACGGTCTCGTTGCCGAAGCGGATGTTCTCTTCCACGGTGCCGGTAAAGAGTATCGGGTCCTGCGGCACGATGCCAATCTGTTTCCGGAGGGACTTCTGTGTCACCTCGCGAACATCGTAGCCATCGATGGTGACCTTGCCGCCTTTCACTTCGTAGAAACGGGCTGTCAGGCTGACCAGGCTGCTCTTGCCGGAACCGGTCTGTCCCACGATAGCCACGGATTCACCCGGTTTGATGGACAGGTTGATGTCGTGGAGGACTTCTTCGCTTTCTTCATAGGCGAAATCGACATTATTGAAGCGGATTTCACCCTCGACCGGCGGCAGCTCCACGGCGTCCGGCCGGTCCGTGATGTCCGGGTGGATGTCCAGCATCTCGAAAATGCGGTGCCCGGAAGCCATGGCCCGCTGGAGCTCCGTGTACTGCATGGAGAGCTCGAGGACGGGATCGAAGAAGCGCTGGACGTAAAGCAGGAAGGCCAGCAGGAAACCGATGTCCATGATCCCGTCCATCACCTGGAAACCGCCGAAGATGATGACGATGGCGAAGGAGATACTCGTTGAAATATGCACCGCCGGCATGATGAGCGCTTCCAGCTTGACAGCGGTAACGTTAGCGTCCAGGTGCGCCTTGTTGACCTCGTCGAACTGCTCCATGTTCTCTTCCTCGCGGGAGAGGCTCTGGATGACACGCACGCCGGACATGTCCTCCTGCAATTGCGAGTTGACGATGGCAATGGCACGCCGTACCCGGATGAAGGCGACCCGGGCGTACTTCTGCCAGACGAACGCTCCGGCTATCATCAACGGCACCACGATGAGCGTCAGCAGGGCCAGTTGCCAGTTGACGGTCAGCATGATGACGGCGATGCCGATCAGTGTCAGGACGCTGGTTATCAGCGCGAGGATGCCCTGGGTAACCAGTTCCTCGATCTGGGAGACGTCATTCTGGATGCGGGACATGAGTTTGCCCACCTTGTGGGTATCGAAGAAGCTGAGAGAAAGACGCAGCAGGTGGTTGAACATGTCCGTCCGCATCCGGTAGATGATCTTCTGGCCGGCCAGTGAGGTGAAGAGCGTTTCCACGTACTGCGCTCCCCACATCGCCACGGCTATGACGGTGAGGATAATGGCGGACAAGTTGAGCGCTTCGAGGTCCCGATCGGCGATATTATTGGTCGCGACCCCCACCATGTACGGCAGCGCCAGTGTCGCCCCGGTACGGACGAGCATGCCGACCGCCCCGACGGCGATCAATTTGGCGACGGGTTTGAGGTACCTCGGCAGACGGCCGATGACCCGGCTGTCATAGACCTTGCCCAGCGTTTCTTCTTCATCGAACCGGCCGCCATGTCCGCCGCCGCCGTGATACATCAGTCGGCCTCCAGGATCATGTCGTCGATAGATTCGCGGTGGATCATGAGCTGTTCTTCATACACGTCTTTGTAGAGGCCGCCCCGGGCGATGAGATCGTCATGGGCGCCCTGCTCGACCACTTTGCCGTCTTCCAGCACCAGGATGAGGTCCGCGTTCTTGATGATAGGCACGCGATGGGTGATGATGAACGTCGTCCGGCCCTTGATGAGACGGTCCAATGCCTGGCGTATGAGCCGTTCCGTCTGGGAGTCAACACTGGCCGTGGAATCATCCAGGATGAGGATACTCGGGTTGACGAGCAGCGTACGGGCAATGGAGAGCCGCTGTTTCTCGCCGCCGGACAGGGTATCGCCGCGTTCCCCGACCCAGGTATCGTATTTCTGCGGCAGACGGTCGATAGAATCGTGCAGGTAGGCCGCCTTGGCTACTTCGATGATCTGGTCGAGGCCGGCGTCCATCGCTCCGTAAGCGATGTTCTCCCGCACGGTGGCGGAGAACAGGAACACGTCCTGCTGCGCCGCCACGACGTTCTTGCGCAGGGAAGCAAGAGTAACGTCCCGTATATCGATGCCGTCCACGAGTATGCGCCCGCCGGTGACATCATAGAACCGGCCGAGCAGGTTGGCGATGGTGCTCTTGCCGCTGCCGGAACGCCCCAGCAGGGCCACGGTCTGTCCGGGTTTTACCTCGAAGTTGACGTCCTCGAGCGCGGTCTCCTTGTGGTCGTAGCTGAAGCTGACATGTTCGAATTTCACCTCGCCGCGGACCCTGCCGAGTTCCATCGCGCCGGCTTTTTCCTTGATATCGGACTGTGTATCGAGAATCTCGAAGATGCGCTGTCCGGCGGAAGCGGTCCGGGAAAAGAGATTGACCAGGAAACCGAGCCGCCGTATCGGCATCATCAGGAGCGCCGTATAGAATATGAACTGCGTTATTTCGCCGATGGTCATGATGCCGTCAGCGTACTGGTAGCCGCCGTACCAGAGGATGGCGATGGTCGGCAGGCTGGCGAGGAGGATCATGGTCGGCATATTGAACGCCATGAGCCGGGCGGCCCTCATTTCCGTTTCGTAGAGGTCTCCCGCCTGCCCGGCGAATTTCTCGCTGTCCTGCGGCTCGTGCGAAAAAGCCTTGACCACGCTGATGCCGGCCAGGCTTTCTTCCAGCGTCGTGTTCATGAACCCCAGCACCTGCTGGACCTTCATCCAGATAGGCCGTATCCTCCGCCCGAACATCATGGCCAGGACCGCGATGGGAACGACGAACGCCAGCGTTATCAGGGAAAGGGTGGCGTTCATGGTGAACATGATGGCGTAGACGCCGATGACCATAATGATGACCTGGACGAACCCCAGCATTCCCATGGAAAAGAACATGCGGACCGCTTCTACATCCTGGGTGGCGCGCGACATGAGCTGGCCGGTCTGGCTACGGTCGTGGAAGGCGAAACTCAGGCGTTGGAAACGTTCATACATGGCGTTGCGGATACGGTAGGACGCTCGCTGGGAGACTACTTCATTGAAGTACCGCTGGGTGTAACCGGCGATGCCCCGCAGCGCCCCGGCTACGACGATGACCACGGCGATAATAACGATCATGCTGCGGTTACCGGAGCCGATGACGGTATCGACTCCTTCACCGAGCAGGCGCGGTATGAGTATCCCGAAGGCTGTCCCCGCGACGATGGCTATGAAGGCCCAGACGAGCAACGTCCAGTTGCCGCGGACAAAGCCCATTAAACGTGAAATTGTCTGCATGGATCGTGGTTCCGGAAGGCGCGACTATTCCGATATAACGGAATATAGTATAGCACTCACGGACGTTCGCGTAAAGGGAAATGGCAATATAACAACCAGAGTTTAATAAACCCCAGTAAACAAGCCCCCGTAACCGGGGGCTTGTTCTGAACGATAGAAATGATACCAGGCTACGTCAGTTGGGAAGTGCAGTTCGGGCAGCGCTTGGCGTTGATCGGAATGGCGGTGGTGCAGTAAGGGCAGTCCTTGGTCGTTGCGGCCGCCGGCGTAACTTTGGCTGCCTGCCGCGCGTTCCAGCGGGCTATCGGTCGAACGATGAAGAAGAACACCGCCGCTGCGATGATGAGGAAGTTGATGATCGTGTTGATGAAAACGCCGTAATTGATGGTAACAGCGCCGGCCGCTTTGGCAGCCTCAAGGGAAAGATACGGCCCCACCGGGTCTCCCTGCTCGAGAACAGCAAACAGGTTGGTGAAATCCGCATTACCCAACGCCAGCCCTATGGGCGGCATGAGGATGTCGTTCACGAACGATGTAATGATCGCACCGAACGCCACCCCGATGATGATGCCGACCGCCAGGTCGATGACGTTTCCCCGGGTGATGAACGCCCTGAAGTCTTTCAACATACCGAGCCTCCTTATAGTCCTGCTGATTATAGGCACGTTTTTAGAAATAAGTAAATACGTGCCTGATGGAGCGAAGCGCAACTCCGCCGGACTGGTAAAAAAGGGGGATAGGCGCTCCCACCCCCCCTTTTTGAGTTACCGTGACGGGTTATCCCAGCATCTCCGCCAAGTCCTTCTCCGGGGTGGTGATCGGCTTGATGTTGAACTTCTCCACCAGGATGTTGAGCACGTTTTCGGAGAGGAACGCCGGTAGCGTCGGGCCGAGGTACATGTTCCTGATGCCGAGTGAGAGCAGCGTCAGCAGGATGCAGACCGCTTTCTGTTCGTACCAGGAAAGGACCATGCTGAGCGGCAGGTCATTGACGCCGCACTTGAACGCTTCCGCCAGTGCCACGGCCACCCTGATGGCGGAGTAGGCGTCGTTGCATTGGCCCATATCCAGCAGTCTCGGTATCCCGCCTATGTTTCCCAGGTCAAGGTCATTGAACCGGTACTTGCCGCAGGCCAGGGTCAGGATGACCGAGTCCGCCGGCGTCTGTTTGACGAAATCCGTGTAGTAGTTCCGGCCCGGCCTGGCGCCGTCGCAGCCGCCTACCAGGAAGAACCGCTTGATGGCGCCGGACTTGACGCCTTCGATGACCTTGTCCGCCACGCCGAGCACCGTGTTCCGGGCGAAGCCGGTGGTTACTTCCTTCCCGCCGTTGATGCCGGTGAACTGTCTGTCTTGGTCCCAGCCACCGAGTTCGAGGGCTTTCTCGATGACCGGGGTGAAGTCCTTCTTTCCGTCCTTTTCATCGATGTACGGTATGTCCGGGAACCCGACGACGCCGGTGGTGAACACGCGGTCCCTGTAGGAGTCCTTCGGGATCATCAGGCAGTTGGTCGTGAACAGGATGGGAGCGGGCAGGGCATCGAATTCCTTCTGCTGGTTCTGCCAGGCGGTGCCGTAATTGCCCTTGAGGTGGGCGTACTTCTTCAGTTCCGGATAGGCGTGGGCCGGCAGCATTTCACCGTGGGTGTAGATGTTGATGCCCTTGCCTTCGGTCTGCTCCAGGAGCTGCTTGAGGTCGAGGAGGTCATGGCCGGTCACGACGATGAACGGCCCCTTTTCCACCTTGAGCGGCACGGTGGTCGGGACGGGATGACCGTAGGTAGAGGTGTTGGCCTCGTCGAGGAGTTCCATGCACTTCAGATTGACCTGGCCGAACTCCATGATAAGCCCGAGCCATTCCTCGACACTGTGTTCCTCGCCGATGGCACGCATTCCTTTATACAGCCAGTCCGTGACCTCGTCACTGTCCCTACCGAGGATGTGGGCATGCCAGGCATACGCCGCCATGCCGTACAGCCCGAAAAGCAGCGTAGACCGCAGCGAGACGGTGTCCGTTTCACCCTCGAAGAGCGTGGCCGCATCGCAGCTCTTGGCGCCGCCCAGCTTTTCCGTCTCCGCTTTCGCCCGCTCCGCAAGCGCCGTGTCACGGGCCGGGTCGAAATTGACGTTGGTCAGGACGGTGAACAATCCCTGCATGATGAGTTCGTCCGCTTCTATGGTACGGCCGCCTTTTTCCGCCGCCCGGGCCAGGCCGACGAGAGAGCAGACCAGTTCGTTATGGGACCGGGCGACCTCCGGCTTTTTGCCGCACACCCCGATCCTCGTGCAGCCTTTGCCGCCGGCAGTCTGTTCGCACTGGAAACAAAACATCTCAGACATTCTTTTTCCTCCCGTTACGTTTGGTTTCTGATTCGACTATAGTATACTCGGCGGTCCAAATCAGTAACGTATGTTACGGATATTGTATTTCCAGCAGAGTTTATGATTCAATGGAGGTATGAACAGCGAACCGATGGAACTTGTTTACCAAGCGCCGCCAGAGGTAGCCGGATGGTTCCGCTGGATAATCGGCGGGGTCGTCGGGTTTACGCTTGTTCTCGCGGTGATCTTCCTCGCCATCGATGTCATGGCGGCGCTCATATTTTTCGGGGTTACCCTGTTCGACGGTCTCCTCTTCTGGTCCGTCGTGCCCCGTCGCTTCGAAATCTATTCGAACGGGCTGAAGATACAACTGGGCGGGCCCTTAGCATCCTTCACCCGGCTGGAAAACATCAGGAATGCCCGCCTGGCGGATAGCTCTTCGGCGGTTGCCTATCACGGCATCAAATTCGCCACCACCACACACGGCGTAGTAGAGATCACCCGGAGCAAGGGCTTGGACATGGTCATCACGCCCGCTGACCCGCTGACCTTCCTGGAGCAGCTCGAACAGGTCCGCCGCCAGCAGCCTGCTGCTTCCCAACGCATCTAACCGCCGGTTTCCTCATACTTCCTTCGCTATCCTCCTGATTTCGCCCGTTCCTGTTGCTATAAGGAGCGGGCCATCATAAACTGAACAGAGAAGACTATGTACGAAGAATGGACAGAGAGCCTGGTAAAGTCGCCGCTGTTCCGGGGCATCGGCCGCGAATCCCTTGCGGCCATGATGAACTGCCTCCAGCCGCGGCTTCAAACGTACAAGAACCGGGAGATAATCGCGCTGCACGGCCGGCCTTTCACCGGTGTGGGCATCGTTGCCTCAGGCGCGGTCGCGTTGACGAGGGACACCTTTTCCGGGGACCGGATTATCCTCGATATCCTGCACTCCCCGGAAATCTTCGGGGAAGTCGTGGCGTTTTCCGACAGCCCCGTCTGGCCGGTGACGGTGGTGGCGCAGTCGGACTGCTCTATCTTCTTTCTTCCGCCGGAGAAAATAACCGGTAACTGCGCTAATATCTGCCCCGCTCACAAGGCGCTGATAGACAACATCCTGCGCATTGTTTCCAACAAGGCGCTGGCCATGAACCGCAAGATCGAGCACCTTTCCGCGCGTCATATCAGGGGCAAGATCAGCAGCTACCTGCTGGATGAGTATGGCAAGGCCGGCACCCAGCGGTTGCGGCTGCCCATGATGCGGCAGGAACTGGCGGACTACCTCGGTATACCGCGCCCGTCGCTCTCACGGGAAATGGGTTTCATGCGGGATGAAGGCATCATCGAGTTTCGCGGCCGGGAAGTCCACCTCCGTGATATCCTGGCCCTCGAACAGGGGTTGAACTGACTGCCCCGTCAACTAAGAAAAAAGCAGGGCGGAGTGAAGCGAAGCGTAACTCCGCCGCATACTCCGCCCCTTAACTATTTCAGGTTTCAAAAAATTCTAGGCTTTTTTACCGCCGGTGATGTCCCACATGCGGGTATTGCCGATGGTGAAGAGCAGCACCGGTTTCCGGATGTTCTGCAACTGTATGGGGCAGTGCTTGACTCCCTTGGGAAGGTAGACGAGGGAGTTTTTGTCAATCTTGTAGGCTTCGTTCTCGATATTAATGGAGACATCGCCCTTGATGCCGCGCGGGTCGGACTTGACGCCGTGAGTGACGAAGCCGATCATTTCATCGAACGGATGGGTGTGCGGTTCCGGGGCCATGGTCATGCTACCGCTCCAGATCCAGACGAAGTCCACGTAGAACGCGCCCGGAATTACTTCACTGTCGAGCGAGAGTAGGTGAGAAGCCTTGACATCCCGGGGCGGAGGCGGAGCTTTGGGCTTGTCGCCGGCGGCCCTGGCTTCGCTCGGGGCGTGCATCTTCGCCTTGGTGATGATGTAGCGGGCATACCTGGTCCCGGTCTCGTCCGGTTCCGGGATAACGAACGGGGCTTTCTCGTACCCGTCCTTGTCCCTGGCCCTGGAGGTGCGTCCATAGTTGCCGATGGGCGCCAGCGTGAAGAAGAAGACCGGCTTATCCACCTTTTTGAACGTCAGCGGGCAGTGCTTCATGCTGGCCGGGAGGTACATGAGGCAGCTCTTTTCCAGGTAGTGGACCTCGTCACCCATGTGCATTTCCATGACGGCGTTGAGGTCTTCCGGATGGTCCGGGTCCGAACCGACGAACCCGATGACCTCGTCGAAGTCATGCACATGCGGTTCTTCCATGAGGCCGGCTTTAGTCTCGCCCGGCCAGAGCCAGATACACTCCATGTACATCTCGGCTCCCTTGACCATGGTGTCATCCATCCAGAGGAGGCGGTCCATGGTGACGGTGGATTCTATTTTGGCTTCCTTGCGGAATTTTTCCTGCCAGGCCAGTTCTTCCGCGGTGTATTCCTTGGTAGTAGTAATGATATTGTCGCTGTAGCGGAGTTTGTTCATAACGGTCTCCCTTCTCATTCGGTCCGTTGAAATGGCACACTCGGTTCTATGTGCCGAACCAGTATAGCACAACAGCGTGGAACGAGCGATTACTCACTGGCCGGCGATAGAACGAAACGCGGGTTCAACATTAACAATCGTTGTTTTCAACGGCTCATCTGGCCCTTGGCTATGCCGGTGAACTCTGGTACGACGCTCCCAGGCCGACCTGCATCATCCGGTAAGGGGCGTCGAGGCGGTTACAGGTGACCGGGTAGTGCGGCGTGCCGCGGGGGATCGCCACCACGGTCGGGACATCGAAAGTATGTTTTTCATGCTCCGCGCCGAGTTCGATGCTGATCTCCGCGCCCAGGTAGCTGAGGTCGTCGGTCTTGTGCCCGAAGAATACCAGCGCTTCATCGTAGGGATGGACGTGGGTCTTTTCCGTCCATTTCCCGGTCTTGTTGTAGAGCCCCATGACGTAGTTGATGTTCAGGCCTTCCAGCTTTGTGCCTTCCATCTTGATGTATTCCACGGCGTCCGCGCCGCCCGGTCCTTTGGTGACCGGCATCGTGTGGAACAGGTGCTCGTACTTGTGACCGTCCGTCGTTCCCTGGAGCGGGCATTCGCCGCCGGCATATTTACCGCTCAGGGCCAGGTGGAAATGCCCGAAGCGCTTGTAGACCTTCTCGGTTATCAGGGGGCAGTGCCCGAGTCCGGACGGGGCTACCGCCACGGTGGGTACCGAAAATTTGTGGACTTCCTGCTCGCTGCCCATCGCCAGGGACATGTCCGACCCCAGGTAGTTCAGCGTCATCGGGTCGTAGCCGAAGAACAGCAGTAGTTCATCGAACGGGTGGGTATGTGCGCCGCGTCCCGGCGCCCAGTCCCCGGTCTGGTCGTACACGCCGACGATGAAGTTAAGATCGAAACCGCCGAGTTCCTCCCCACCGACGAAGGTGAGTTCTTTAGCATTGGCCCCACCCATACCTTGCCGGAATTGCAGGGTCTTTACCATGTTGCCGTACCTGGTTGCTGCCACGTGCCTGCCTCCTTTAAGAGCGCCGTTGTCCCATCTTCAGCAGAGAGGGATTCCGTAACGAGCGGCGCGAGTATTTGCCCGATTGTACAACCGTTGATGGTATATCTGCAAATTTGAGGCAACCGCATATCAGTTGCCGGAACAGAGCGGGTTTCTGATCTACTACGACGGATCTGCAGGCACGATGGACCGCGCTACCCGGCAAGATATATAGCCCTATAGTTCATGCGTTGCTAAATGTCAAAACAGCCTCAGATCGTACTCCTGCAGACGGGCGGCATAGGCCCTGGCGCCGGGAACGTGCCGTTCAAGTTCGTGCCAGAAAGCCGGACTGTGGTTGTGGACCCGCGTGTGGGCCAGTTCGTGGAGTATGACGTAGTCACGGAGGTCCGGCGGGAGTACGGCCAGCCTGGCATTGAGGCTGATGGTCTTGCGATAGGAACAGCTCCCCCAGCGAGTTTTCTGGTTACGGATCGTCACGCCGTGGTAGATGAAGCCGTGCTCCCGCGCCAGTTGCCGCAGGCGTTCTCGCAAAGTTGCTTTGACCTCATTTTTGTCCAGGTTCGAGAACTGCTCGGCGAGGGGGCGCTGCTGCTCACGGTTTTTCGCGATGGTGACAAGAATCTTCCTCAGCCACGGCCGTTTGTACCGTACGAAGTCCGCCGCTTCCTCATAGGAGACGCGCTGCGGTACCGCCACCCGTATCCCCAGGCTGGGACGAACGGTCATAGTGATGCGCTTGGCCCGTGTGCTTTTCTGCAGTAACACCGGACCGATATCTTCCAGGTGCAATGTGCGGGAACCGTTCATGATTACCTCCCCTCCCTGTCACCGCCACCCATTTCTACTATTCCGTGAACTGCTTGACCAGCCGCGGATTGTAAGGCATTCTCCGCCCGGGGCAGTTGGCCTGCAGGCAAAGCTGGCAGCTCTCGAAGCTGGGCCCGTTGGAAAAGATCAACCCCGAACCGGACTTCACCGGCTGGAGCGTCAATGTCGATGTCAGCTTGACCCCGATGGATGATTCCGTATCCCCCAGCAGTTTGAACAGCGGTTCCTGCTGGGTAATCGGCCAGTCCCCGAATTCGCCGGGGTGCAGGTGCACCATCTCTTTCAGTTCGAACCGTTCCTTGAGATGGTTGAAAAAATAATCGGTGGCATGGAACATGACCACCGTCTTGATAACGTCCAGGCAATAATACCTGATATAGTCCCTGGGGGAAATGTCCACCCGGTCGAGCTCATGCCCGCAGGTGACAAGCTCCGGTATGACCGTGCAGGTCTCGCTCAGGTTCTTGCTCAGTACCCGGCTGGTCAGGCGCACGCCATCGACAATCACACCGTCGCGGTCCCGGCTTTCCACCCGGCAGACCCGGTAAAGTCCCTTCGGCCTGGCGACTTCCATCGCCATTGCGATGACCTCATCGACGATGCTTTCAACCTTGGCCCGGGTCCGTTCCTGTTTGAATTCTGCCAGTACCTCTTCCCTCTTGATGACTGCCGGTATATCGATGCGTTCCGCTTCTCCGCAAATATCTGCTCTCGTGTCTACCAAGTAATGCTCCTTGAAATGGAAATGGAGGACCGCAAGCCGTCCCTCTTTATATTGTAAAAGAGGGCAACAAACCGTTCAAGTTACGCCATCGGAGGCTCGGAGATGGAGCGACTAATTCGTGAATACGTAACTACCCTTTTTCAGATAGGCGTAGAACGTGAGGGCCGTCGAGACGACCGCGGCATACATGAGAACAGCCAGCAGCATGTCCGGCCCGACCCTGAATACAGCCACGATGAGCGGCGCCAGCCAGAACCAGAAATTGATCTTGGCCATCATCGGCGGAGTAGGGAACTCGATGTTCTGGCTCTGCCGCTTGATCAGGAAGATGGCTACCCCGAAGAGGACCATAACGCCGCCGGCGAGGGCCGGGACTGCGTACAGGTAAGGGTTCCAGAACACCAGCCCATCCACCCGGTCGAAGAGCCCGGCGTGGATAGAGAGTATCAGGGCGGGCATGAACAGGAACTGGTCGGCGACGACATCGAACAGCGAACCGAAGAGACTGGTATTCCCGAGCCGCCGGGCAAGGAAGCCATCCAGCCAGTCCGTCAGGGATGCGCCAACCAGGACAAGCGCCGCCAGTAGAATGGAAGAATCAGTGCCCTGGAGGAGGAGCCAGGCAACGACGACGGAGAGTATGATGCGTATGCCGGTGACGATGTTGGGGACGTTCAGGGATATCCGGAGTTGCTGTGTGGGAACAGTCATGGGCGATTACCTTTCACCAGACCCTTGAAGATACGCCCATTCTAACCGTTAGACGACATAAACACAAGAAAACGATAAAAAGCGTGCATAAACCAGTAAAAAGGAGGGGCCGGGTAGCCCCTCCTTCGGTTACTGAACCATAAATCGTTCTTATTTCTTGTCAGGCAGGAATGGGCTGGGCTCCAGTTTGAGTTTAGCGTTGATCCGGGCCTCGGAAGAAGGTTTGCCGGTCACCGGGTGGACGAAGTGCATCGGATAGATGTACCCGGAGGGGTACTGGGTGTTATAGGGCGCAAATTCGTCAGGATTGAGCTTGATCTCTATCGGCTCGCCGTTGGCGTCTCTTGGTACGCCCTGACCGGCGAGACCGTGGGTGTAGGCAAAGTGCATGAGCAGCGCCAGCTTCAGTATCTTCCAGATGCCGTCTTCCTTGATGTATTCCATTTCATAGGTCACCGCCATCAGGGTCGGGTCCAGCGGCTGGGTGGGCCTGGAGAGAATGCTCCCGTAGCCATACCAGCGCCCTTTGGCGCGGGTGCCGACGGGATCGAGGGTGATTACCGGTGAGACCTGCATCACCTGGTGGAGGAACGTCGCGGGCTGATCATAATCATGCAGGAAGTACTTGCGGACGCCCTCCGGTCCGTAATAGGTCCCTTCCACGAGGGTGGCGGAGACTTCCGGGCTGTTGGAGAAGCAGTCCACGATTTCCTGACTCATCCAGTGTTCCAGGTAATAGCCGTAGGCGCATTGCAGGCGTTTGATGGCCTCGATGTCCTCGAGTTCCTGTATCTTCTTTTCCCTGTCTTTCAGGTCTTTGGTCAGGCTCTGCAACCGGGCTTCCAGGTTGCTTACCCTTACTTCCATTGCATCGGTCATGAATCTGCTCCTTACAAAAGTATCTCCCGCATTATAACATGTTTTTCCGGGCCAGGTTCTGTGGGTGGAATCAAAAAGATCTTTACCTGCGATTGATGCTCTCTGGTTAACAACTGACTGCCAACTCTCTTTACACCTATGGTATACTTTACCGTGTTCGAGGTGAGTAATGCCTGAGAAAACGGATGAGACAAGGGTGATCTCCATCCGGTCTTTCGTCTCCAACTGCTACCTGGTTGCTTCAGCGGAGGGTTATTTCCTGGTGGATACCGGGATTGCTTTCCGCCGCGGACATCTGAAAAACGCCCTGCACAAAGCCGGATGCCATCCGGGAGACCTCAAGTTGATAATTGTTACCCATGCTGACTTCGATCATACCGGTAACTGCGCCTGGCTCACTAAACACTACGGCGCCAGGACCGCCGCTCACGCCGATGAATCACACGCCCTGGAAACCGGGCGCATGATGGCCAGTCGCAAAAACTCTCGCGGCGCTTTCGCTAGGGCGTTGCTGGCTGTCATGGGCAAACTCATATTCACGCCGTTCAAGCCGGACCTACTGCTGAAGGACGGCGACGCGCTCAATCAGTATGGCCTGGACGCCCGTGTCATCCACCTTCCCGGACACACGACCGGCCATATCGGAATCCTGACCGCCGGCGGCGACCTCTTCTGCGGCGACCTGCTGGACAATGGGAAACGGCCGGAAAAGTTCTCGCTCGTCGATGATGATGACGCCATGAACGCCAGCATTGCCCGGCTGAAGGAATATACAGTGAAAACGGTCTATCCGGGGCACGGGCTGCCCTTCGATTTCAAGGATTTTGACTCTGGGAGAAAAGAGGTAATTCCATGAAAGCTCTGGTAGTCTATGATTCCACTTACGGTAACACGGAAAAAATAGCGCAGGCCATCGCGGGGGCCATCCCGGAATCCAAAGCAGTCCGGTCCAGAGAGGCGGACATCGCAGAACTGGCTTCCGCTGATATCATCGTCCTGGGCGCGCCAACCAATGGCGGCCGAGCCACGCAGGACATGCAAAAATTCCTGCAGAAGCTGACGAAGAGCAATATCAGCGGCAAGAAAGCGGCGTCGTTCGATACCCGCCTTTCGACCAAGTGGGTCGGCCTCTTCGGGTACGCCGCCGGCAAAATCGGTAAGCACCTCCAGAAGCAGGGCGCCGTCCTCGTCGCTGACCCCGAGGCCTTCTTCGTCCAGGGCACCGAAGGCCCCCTCAGGGACGGCGAGGAAGCCCGCGCCGCCGCATGGGCCAGCGGTCTGACCGGGAAATAGAGACCCCTGTTATCCGGGAATTACGAGACCTTTTTCTCGTACCCGGTATCAGTCCCTGATGTCTTCCAGGACCTCTTCCAGGAAGGTTGCCGCTTTTCTCAGGTCGCGTTCATTGGGACGATTCGGCAGGTCCTTGAACCATCCTTCCGCGCGGCCCATCTTTCCGGGGCAGGCGAATTTCCCGAGGCACTGGAACCGCAGGTGTTCCATCTCACTTTCCAGGAGGGCCAGCGCCGGTTGGGCTTCCTTCGGGCCGAGATGGACTCCCCCGAACGTAACGAACACGATCCCTTTTTTGTCCCCCGGGCCGAACCGTATCCGGGGGGACAGGCTGACGTTCCTGTCCGGTTCTCCGGCCAGGGTGACAAACCGGCGGCGCTTTCGCGAAGCTTCTTCAGAGGTTTGCCAATAGTCTGCGTTGTCCCGGTGCGGGGAAGCGGGGTTGCGGGAGAGAACCCTGACCATCTCTTTCACCGGCAGAGATGCAATGACCGGCGAACCCGCGCAGAGAAAATCGTAACGGGGAAGGTCGAAGGGCGGGTTTTCAGGATCGATGGCGGAATCGATCTTGAACATGTCGCATTCCCAGCCATGGCGGAGGAAGACTTCTTTGAATGCCCCGGCCACTTTCTCCGTGTTGCCGGTCTGCGATGCATAGAGGATGAGGCCCTTTTTCGTCATGGTCATTGAACTCCGGGAATGTCGCTTGATTCAGATTATACACTGGTGGGGTTTTCTAGAAAGCGACAAAACTCCTCTGGCGGCGGATATATGCTCCGCCCTGCGGTTCAATCCTTCGTCTGGGATCATCAAGAGCGGTAGATTCCTTGCTCGAGACATCTGGATCCCGTTTTGCAGCGGGATGCTATCCGCGGCGCCTTTCAGGAAGGCGGGAAGGCTGAGTCTCCTTCCGACTGCAACACCCAGGTCAGTTTTGACTTTTGACTTTTGAGGTCTGACTTAATATCTCACGTACGCCGGTACGACGTTCCTGTATTTCTTCACCAGCGAGTCCCAATTGGAGGGTAATTCGATCTTTTGCGTCATCGGCGGCGGGCCTCCCTGTATGAAGCCCATCCAGCTCCCGAACCCTCCGAAAACGAAAATCCGTACCGGGTTAGGGTCGCGAGTGGTGCGCTGGAAGACCTTGAAATTAACGGGTCCCCCGACATCGGTAGCCCAGAACATGGCATTGTCCTTCAGGCCGAGGCGCTGGTAGTAGTCCTCCGGCAGGATGGTATTCTCGACGATGTAGTCCGTGACCTGCTGCCTGGTCCATCCCCGGTCCGCCAGACTTCTGGCATTGTTCGGTGTAAGAAAAAGACACATCGACCCCATACGGGACGCCCCGATGTTCCCCACTACCGTGGCCAGCAGGCCCTTGTCGTCCGTCCCGAACGGCATCATTTGCTGGAAACTCTGTGGGAAAGTCAGTGTCAGGGCGCTGTCTTCTTTTTTCAATCCCTGGCTGACATGGTACGGCTGCCAGGGCGATGAATCCTCGGCCTCGGCGGCCACCCAGGTGTACTTGCCGGGGTTACCGAGTACGCCCATGTCCTCGACCTGTTTACGAATGCCCCGTACGTTCTTGGTTATCAGCCCCATCGCCCGCCCAATGGTCGCGTTGGCGATGTCGCCGGGGCTGGTCGTTCCATAGGAGGAACGCACGTTGATGTCCTTTGCAACCGGTCCGTTGATGAGCCAGAACGGAGAAAAAGAGCCGGTGGAAGCCGCCATCATATCCGCTCCGTAGGTGTTGGCCAGCAGCCTGACCCCGGCGATGAGCACCGGCATATAGGTGGGCAGGCATCCGGCCATGACCGCGTTGATGGCGATTTTTTCCACTGTGGCCTTGCCCAGGCGCGGAACAAGCTTTTCTACGATATAGTCAGGCGGGAGGTCCGTGCCGGTCAGCATTTCTTTAACGGCAGCTTCGGTTGGGGGAATGACCGGCAGCCCGTCCGTCCAGCCGCGCTGGTAGAAGAACCGGTTGACCTCTTCCAGGCTCCCTTTGAAAACGATGCGCGGCGGGTCCTCCGGTTCGCGCCGCTTCGGCTTCTTTTCCTCTTCCGTGAGCGGTTTGGTCAGGGCTTCGACGGTCCTGTCCCACACTGAGCGAATCGACTTATCGATAAAGTCACGCTCCGTCGATTCGGAGACGATGTTTTCCGGCACGACCCGGACGACCGGCAAACCGTGGCTCGAAGCGGCAGACATGGCGTCGTTATAGAAGTGCTCGAAGATGAAGGTCGCCGTCGGCTTGCCCATCTCCTCGATGTAGATTGCATCGTACACAAGGTACTTGGTACAGGCCCCTCAGTCCCCGACCGCGGCAAGAACGGCGTCGAGGCCCTTGATCCAGTCGTCGAACTCCTGTTTCCGGTCCGGCTCCAGCGACGAGACCGAGAAGGATTTCGCCCGGAACCAGCTCGTCTGTGCGGTAGGATACTGTTCCCGTATGATCTTCTCCGCAGTCTCCAGGATGACCGGGGCCGCCCGTTTATTATTGATGAGCAGTCCGATTTTCTTGCCGTCCAGCGTATCCAGCCGGGGCGACAGCCCATGCAGCGGTACGGGGTCGGCCTCCGCCCAGGGGCTGAGGACTTCAAACTGGTTCATTGTTGTTTCACCGGCCACAGCAGTTCCTCCTCTTTAGAAAACCGGCGGACAAAATGCGATATGCCCGCCGGTTAACTCCATTTTAAAGCCTGCCTTTGCAAGAAAATCACAGGCAAGCGAGTTTTGACTTTTGAATTTTGACCTTTGACTTAGTATTTGGCGTAGGTCGGGACAACGTTCTTGTATTTCTTCACCAGCGCGTCCCAGTTTTTCGGCAGATCGATCTTCTGGATTTCCTTCCGGCCGGGAGTCGCGCCACCGCCGGTGACGAGCGCCATGAAGGCCCCGGGACCGCCGGCGACGATGATGTCGATCATGTTGGCGTCCTTGATCATCGGGACCAGGCTGGAAGGTCCGGGAGTTGCGGACTGGGTCACGGGGAGCGCGCTCGCAATCCTGGCTGGATCGGTCAGCTTATGCTCGACGATGTAGTCTTTGGCTTTCTGCTTGGTAAAGCCGGCCCGCATCAGGTTCCTGGCGTGGGTCGGCGTGATGATGTAGGTGTACCTGAAGCCGCGCAATGTAGAGGCAACGATGGAATCCAGGATGCCGTCAGCCTCGGCATGGAACGGAATGGTCTGGGCGTAGCTGTTCGGGAACGAGAGGCGGATGGTGCTGTCCTCCGGCTTGTAGCCGTACTGGACGTGGAGCGGCTCCCAGGGGGTTTCCTCTTCGTTTTCGGCGATGACCATGGTGTATTTCATGGGATTGCCCATGACGCCCATGTCCTCGATGCCCTTACGCACGCCGCCGATGTTCTTGATGATAAGTCCCATGGCCCGCCCGATGGCGGCATTGGCGATGTTGCCGGGACTGAGCGAGCCGGAACTGTTGTTGACGTTGATCTGGTTGCGGATCGGCCCGTTGATGATCCAGAACGGCGACCATGAGCCGGTACTGAACCCGAACGTGGTATAGCCCTGGAAGCCCTGTTCGGACTCCAGCAGGTTGATGGTCCCGGCGATGAGCACCGGCAGGTAGGTGGGCAGGCACCCGGCCATGACGGCGTTGATGGCGATCTTCTCGATGGTCACC